>JANRLI010000003.1 GCA_033762625.1 Alphaproteobacteria bacterium | reverse complement strand
AGGCGGGGTTTTATCCCTGCAAGCGCTGGCTTTGCGAGGAACAAATAAATTTGGACTGCGACGCTTAATTATCATTTTGGGCGTTATTGGCGCAGGATTATTTTTTGGGGATATCATCATCACGCCTGCTATTTCTGTGCTCAGCGCTGTTGAAGGTATTCAAACGGTTGACCCGTCCCTTCCTAGTGAGCATGTCATTCTAATTACCATAGCAATTTTGCTGATGTTATTCTCCATGCAGCGTCATGGCACATCGTTTATTGGGCGTTTTTTTGGGCCTGTGATGGTAGTATGGTTTGTAACGCTTGGTATATTAGGGTTGGCAGCGATAATACATACCCCCATCGTATTAGAAGCACTCAACCCCTATCACGCGCTGCGGTTTTCAGCAGAACATCTTCATATCATGCTTCCCATTCTTGGCGCTGTGGTACTGGCAATTACCGGCGCCGAAACCCTTTATGCGGACATGGGGCACTTCGGCCGCAAACCTATTCAGGCAGCATGGTTTTATATTGCCTTGCCTGCGCTTGCTTTGAATTATTTTGGACAGGGCGCTGCAATTTTGCAAAACCCTGCCTCTGTTGAAAATCCGTTCTATTACCTTGCGCCAGATTGGGCACGTATTAGTCTTGTTGTTTTGGCTACGCTAGCGACGATTATCGCATCGCAAGCAACCATTTCCGGCGCATTCTCGGTTGCGCGTCAGGCTATTCAAATGGGTTATTTGCCTCGCCTGAATATTACCCACACATCCGAACATGAAGCGGGACAGATTTATATTCCCACCATCAACCTCATCATGATGATTGGCGTGGTAATGGTGGTGCTTGGCTTTAAAACATCAGCTAATCTTGCCGCCGCCTACTGTATTTCCATCACCGGCATGATGATGATTACCGTAACACTGTCATTTATTGTCGCGCGGAGAATTTGGAAATGGCCGAAATGGATGTGTGCTGCTGTGTGCATACCATTGTTCCTGATTGACCTTTTATTGTTCAGTAGCAACGTACACAAAATTGCAGATGGCGGCTGGTTAACATTGACCGTTGCAGCGTTCCTGTTCTTCATCATGATTACATGGATTGATGGCAGCCGCTTCTTGTTTAAACAGATCAGTAACGCGACTATTCCGCTCAAAGACTTCATTACGTCGCTACCGTCACTTAAATTCAATCGCGTTAGTGGCACCGGCATTTTCCTTGTGCGTACCACGGGCGATACACCGCACGCATTGTTACGCAATTTCAAGCATAACCACGTCTTGCATGAACGGGTAATTATCTTAAACATCACCACCAAAGATGTACCACGTGTGCCACGTAAAGACCGCTTCCGTATTGAGGATTTGGGCAATAACTTCCTATTGGTTGAAGCAATCTACGGGTTTATGGAATTGCCCAGCATTCCACTGCTCATGCGTCAATGCGTAGAAGAAGGCCGCTTGCAAATTGACATGGGCGATACCAGCTTCTTTGTGTCGCGTACCACGCTTATTCCTGACCCGCATGTTGGGCTACCCCTTTGGCAATCAGTCATATATAAATGGTTACACGTAAATTCAGTTCGTATGCACGATTTCTATCGCATTCCAACAAATAAGGTCTTGGAAATCGGCATTCAAATGCGCCTATAAGGAAACGGGATTTCAATGAATCTTGCAATCACGCCTAACCAGGTCACCATTTTTCGTATCATTGTTGCGCCGCTGATTGCGCTTTGCATATGTGTTGACAGCCTCACTATTGCGTTTGTCCTGTTCGTACTGGCAGGCATTAGCGACTGGTATGATGGGCATCTGGCGCGCCAAACCAACAGCACTTCGGTATTCGGCCGCGTATTTGATAGTATCGCAGATAAATTATTGGTCAGCGGCACATTACTCGCGCTCGTGTTTACAGGTCGCTGCGGCAAAGAATTGATTTTCCCTGTACTGGTTATTGTCCTGCGCGAATTTTTTATTGCGGGCCTTCGTGAATACACATTGCGTGTTGGCGAAAGCAAACCCGACATCCAGGATAAAACCATGGCAACAACCAATCTTGCACGTATTAAAACCACCTTGCAGATGGTGGCGATTGGCATGCTGATTATCCCGCGTACATTCATGTATCCCTATCTGGGCATACTGGGCGGGCTGGTTTTATGGGCAGCAGCCGGAATTAGCGTCTATACAGCTTGGCAATATTGGAAAGAAGTCCGCGCCAGCGTTAAAGCCGGCATGGCCTAACGAAGCCCGTCCACATTATGCATAATGGCTTGTCCGGGCTTTATACTGCTTACGGATTGCAACGGCGATACGACTGCTTCAAACGATTGCATCAGGCCATTTAGCTTCGTCATGCTTGCGCCAAGCCCGCCAAAACCTTCGAGTATTTTCTCAAGCCGCTCTGCAAACCCTTCTGGCGCCGGAAATTGCTTGAGCATGATGCGGTCATCTTCCGGAATACCCAGCAAGCTTTTGGTATAATTTACTGCATCAACTAATCCGCCAAGCTCGTCCACAAGGCCATTATTCAGCGCTTGGTTTCCTGTCCACACGCGGCCCTTAGCTACAGCCGCCACTTCTTCATCGGTTAAATCACGCGCGGCGGCCACATGCTTTTTAAACTGCTGGTAGGTTTCGTCCACCAGCGCATCAACCTTTGCGCGCTGCGCATCAGTAAATGGTGCGGTAGCTGTCCACATATCGGCATTTTCACCTCTCGTAATTATACCCCAATGGATGCCCAGCTTATCCCACAGTACATCCGTGCCGGTAACCTTGCCTGCAATCACGCCAATCGAACCCGTTAGCGTTGCGGGATCAGCAACAATTACATCCGCCTGCGCTGCCATCCAGTAGCCACCAGAGCCTGCCATTTCACCCATCGATACAATCACGGGCAGCCCTATATTCTGCGCTTGTTCAATGCCGCGGCGAATGGTTTCCGATGCCACTGCTGACCCGCCAGGGCTATCAATTCGCAGCAAAATCGCTTCGACTTTTTCATCATCCATCGCTTCATGAATGGCTTTCACTGTTTCATCAGCAGCTATTCCGCCGCTTTTTGTTGGTCCTTCGGAGCTTTGCACGATTTCTCCTGTTGCCTCAATGAATGCAACCACCGGCTTCTTATCGTTATCATCGTTTTGCAATTCATCGCGGCGCATGGATAGATAATCTTCCGCACTCACTACCTCGGCTTTGTCGCCAAACAATTTATCCAAGCGCAACTGCAATTCATCCTCATACCCAATATGCGTGATCAGTTTTTCGTCCAAGGCCGTCTGCGCATTAATCGGCGCCACATCAATCAAGCGCATGAGATTAACTGGTTGTAATTGGCGGTCTGCGGCAATATCATCCACCATCTGTGCATTCAAATCATCAAGGATAGACCCAAGCATTTCAGCATTTGCCGCTGTAAAATCATTTTCGGTCAGCATATCCATTGCGCTTTTATATTCTTCGCGATGAACAAAATCTGCCTTGGCGCCAATCTTCTCCAACGCTTCTTTAACAAACGGCGATTGCGCAGCAAGGCCTGTTATACCAACCAAACCAAGCGGTTGTAACCATATTTCATTAAAGGAACTGGCAAGGTAATACGCCTTGTCGGCCGCGCCAAACTCCCCGAAACTGGTCGCATAGGCATAGCTAGGCTTGCCACGTTCACGAAACCGATAAACCGCATCACGTAATTCCTGTGCGCCGGCCATGGAAACTGGATTTTCACGAAAATTTCCAACCAGTACTTTTACACGTGGATCTTTCTTTGCGTAATCAATTGCCGCAATCGCATCCTTTAAAATCAATGCTCCGGATTTGCCCAGCGCCGCTTTAATTGGATTATGCTCCGCAGCTTCTGGAATGTTACTGGTTAAATCCAGGGATAAAATAATCGTTTCCGGCAAATGCTGTTTTTCGTGTGTGAGCACTATCACCCAGCCTGTCACCGATACGGCAAATACCGCAAACCCCAGAATGGCAAAGCTACGTACAACAAATTTCAATATTTTTTGCATAAATGGTTTGTGCTGGTAAGTTGCGAGAGATGCACTAAATTAGGCGTAGCAAAGCATGAAGTCATCTAAAAGATTATGTCCTTAAAATACCATGGCACAACCTGTTCTATTTTGGTTTCGACAAGATTTACGTCTAAGTGACCAGCCGGCATTATGCGCAGCGGCAGAGCTTGGCCCCGTTGTTTGTATGTATATTTTAGACGATACACTGCCCTGGCCTATGGGCGGGGCATCACGGTGGTGGCTGCACCATTCACTCGCTTCGCTTAAAAACGATTTAGATAAACTGGGCGTTCCACTCATTCTGCAACGCGGCGCAGCTAAAACTGTTGTGCCAAAACTGGCGAAAGAAATAAAGGCACGCGCTGTCTATTGGAACCGTTTGTACGAACCTGCTGCGATTGCACGGGATACCGAATTAAAAAGCACATTGAAAAATTCTGGCATTCCGGTTGAAAGTTTTAATGGCAGCCTGTTATTCGAACCATGGGAAATCAAAAATGGTTCGGGGACACATTTCAAAGTATTCACGCCGTTTGCCAAATCATGCTTGATGGGGAAAGCGCCGCCGCTTCCCGTAGATAAAACCAAGAAAATAATTGGCGCAGAATTAAATGTGCCAAGCGATAAACTGGAAGATTGGAGTTTATTACCAACCCATCCTGATTGGGCAAAGCCGCTGAACGCCACATGGGATATTGGCGAGAAAGCCGCCCATAAACGCCTGCATGAATTTTTGAATGACGGCCTCCATAACTACGCATCAGGCCGCGACAGACCCGACAAAGATAATACATCGCGCCTTTCGCCCCATTTGCATTTTGGCGAAATCAGCCCGCGGCAAGTATTTTATGCTGCCCGCCATATCGGCGAAACCAGCACGCAATCTGGCATCACCAAACAGATTGATAAATTCATCAGCGAATTATTATGGCGCGAATTTTCTTACCATTTACTATTTGCACATCAGGATTTACCGGAAGCTCCGCTGAATAAAAAATATTCAGAGTTCCCATGGGAACCAAATGATGAATTGTTCAAAGCATGGCGCAAAGGGCAGACTGGTATTCCAATTGTCGATGCAGGTATGCGCCAATTATGGCAGACGGGGTGGATGCATAACCGCGTACGCATGGTCGTTGCATCCCTGCTTATTAAAAACATGCTGCAACCTTGGCAACGCGGGGAAAGCTGGTTTTGGGATACGCTGGTTGATGCAGATTTGGCAAATAATGCCGCATCATGGCAATGGGTCGCCGGTTCTGGTGCAGATGCCTCACCTTATTACCGTATTTTTAACCCGGTCTTGCAGGGGCAGAAATTTGACCCGAATGGCGATTATGTCCGACAATTTGTGCCGGAAATAGCAAAGCTTCCTCCCGAACTGATTCACTCCCCGTGGGAAGCCACACCATTAGAATTAAAAGAAGCAGGCATCACGCTTGGTAAAACCTACCCCCACCCTGTGGTCGATTTAAAACATAGCAGAAACCGCGCACTCGAAGCCCATAAGAGAATCAAAAACACATAAATTGTATGTGAATTCAATATTCTCGGTTAATTCTAGGGTGATGAAACTACTAAAAAGTCTGCTGTTATTGGCGTGTATTATCTTCCCCTTGGCTGTGCCTGTTTGGGGTAAGGCAAGCGCTTCGTCCAATCCTGCTATTGAAAAACTGCTAAAGGCCGGTTCGAAGGCAATCGGCGCAACCGTGGACATTGCGCTGCTATCTGATTTTTATGGACGGCGGAATTATACAACCGCATGGCAACTGCATGAAAGCAGCGCCAAAACTACAGTAAAAGAATTCGCGGCGTTTGTTCATACTACGCTGGAAGAACATGGCTTGGGCGATCGTGGTTATCCGTTTCATGCCCTTGAAGAAAGGGTCAATATCGGAACTGATGAAGCATTGGCACAGGCTGACATCATCGCATCCGACATCGTACTCCGGATGGCACGTTCCCTTTCTGGGCAAGACCCCATTCCGCGTTCAAAACTTCATACATGGCCCTTAAGCCGTGATAAAACCGACATTGCTGGCGGCCTGAATAAAGCGATTAATGATGGCCGCGTTCCGGAATATCTCGAGCATTTAGCGCCGCAAGTCAAAGCCTATGCTAAGCTCAAAGAAGCCTTAAAGCTCTACCGCGAGATTGCTGATAAAGGTGGATGGACACGGGTTAAATCTGGCGGTGTCATTCAAGAAGGGTTTGATGATGACCGTCTGCTACAAATCCATAACCGTCTGGCTCAAGAAGGATTTATGCCATTCCCGAATTCACCCGCGCCGGTGAAAACATACAGCCCTGCGCTGGTTGAAGGCATGAAGCAGTTTCAGGAAACACATGGTCTTTACCCCGATGGAAATATTGGCCCTGAAACATTCCGCGCCATGAATGTGACTGCACGTGAACGTATTGACCAAATCCGCGTCAACCTTGCGCGTATTCGTCAAAGCCCACCGGATGCGTGGGAAGATATTGTCATCAACATACCGTCTGCACAACTCAGCTATTACCGCCATGGCGAAGTGGTTTATGAGGCACCGGTGGTAGTTGGCCGCGTTGACCGCCCAAGCCCGCTGGTGAAAAGCGCGATTTATGAAATGATTATTAACCCGTCATGGTATGTGCCGAGCAGCATCGCGGAAAAAGACCTGCTGCCCAAATGGGAAAAAGACCCCGAATTTCTTGAAAAACAAGGCATTCATCATCGCGGAGGAGGCGGCGACGGGATGCTGCGCCAGGATCCCGGCCCTTTAAATTCTCTTGGACGGATCAAGTTCAATTTCCAAAATCCATTTGCTGTGTATTTGCACGGAACACCACATCAGGAATTATTCGGCAAAGATGATAGAACTCGCAGCTCAGGCTGCATTCGCCTTAAAGACCCTGCTGAACTTGCACTCATCTTCATGAAAAATAATCCTGACTGGACTCCTGACCGCCTTCAAAAACGCATCGACAGTATGAAAACACAACGCGTAACCCCGCCCGAAAAAACACCGATTAAACTTTTATACTGGTCAGCAATCGTCGATTCAAAAGACCGTGTTCAGTTCTTCAACGATGTCTATGGCCTTGATGCTGAATGGGCAAAACTCTTATGAACCGGCCCGATTATGGTTAACAAAAGATTAACCTCTATGGCCTAGCTTTAACGCTTTGCGGCAATTATCGGCGGAATGAGTCGATGTGATTCAAATTCGCAACATTGCCCATTTTTGCAATTTTTTTTGGGGTACTTTCCTTGCTTTTATCGCCCAAATCAGTGATGTTGGTCACAGTTTTTATGCGCCCTTAGGCGCTTTAAGGTTTTCAAATGCTCACCACTAAACAACGTAAGCCATCACTCAATCGGCGCAAATTTTTAGGATTATCTGCAACCGCATTAGCGGTAGGCGCATCAACACTAACCGTGCCTGCGCAAGCTATTCCATTTTATAATTATCCGGTTCGCCAGCTGACATTTGTAAACACACACACCAACGAAATCTACCGTGGTACTTATTTTTATAATGGCGGATATGACCGCGCAGTAATGAGCCAGTTCAGCTACCTCATGCGCGACCATCGTGCCGAAGAAGTCGCGCGGATTGATTACCGCCTATTCGATGTACTGCATCGTTTACAAGCAAGCTTACGGAACTTTGATGCTGTGCAACTTATTTCCGGTTATCGCTCTCCGCAGACGAATGCAATGTTGGCTTCCCGTAGCAGTGGCGTAGCCAAGAACAGCTATCACGTAAAAGGTCAGGCGACCGATATCCGCATGGATGGCATTCCAACCGAATATGTGCACCGTGCCGCATTAAGCTTGGCTGCTGGCGGCGTTGGCTATTATCCCGCAAGTGATTTCGTGCACGTAGATACGGGCCCGGTGCGCACGTGGGGATATGGCGCTGGTTAACCAGCGCCTTGGGGCTACAGCGCCAACCAAGCTTTAATAAGTTAATCCTTCAGCGCTTTAGTTTTTGCGGCAACGTAATCCATAACCGCCAAAAGCACGCCGGATAGAATGAATGCGCCATGGATAACCAACATCCACATCAAATCGCGATCAGCGGTTTTTGCAGTCTCCATAAAAACTTTTAGCAAATGGATACCTGAAATCGCCACCATGGATGCAATCAATTTCAATTTCAGTGAAGCAAAATCAACATTTCCCTTCCAATCTGGTTGATCGACATGGTGCGTGGTATCAATCTTGGAAACGAAGTTTTCATAGCCCGAAAAAATCACAATCAGCAGCAGGTTTCCGGCCAGCGACAAATCAATAAGCGACAAGATTCCCAGAATAACTTCACTTTGCGTGAGATGCGGTATCCCCGCGAATAAATGCACGAGCTCCTGAAAGAAACTTACAAGCAGCAGGATTAACCCACCCACCAAACCAATATAAATTGGGGCCATTAACCAGCGGCTTGAAAACAAACCTTTTTCAATTACTTTTTCGACATTGCGTTTTAAAGAATTGGACATGGGCATTCCTGTATGGTGGAGGGAGTTTTAAATATAGATGTGTTTATGGTTTTTGAAAGGCATTTATGCAGCAAGCATAACCAGTTCGTTCAATATTTTCTCAACACCCTTTAATCGCGCAGCCTCATCATTCCACACGCGAATACACGTAAGTTTCTGGTCAGGCCGTACCTTGATGGTACCACTGTTTTTTTGGATATAATTGACCAACCGCTCTGGTTTTGCAAAAGACGCGTTTCTAAACCCAATCACTGCGCCCTTTGGCCCTGCATCCAACCGCTCCACCCCGCTTTGCTTGCAAAGCGCTTTAATGGCGACTGTTTCCAGCAAATTCTGGACTTCAACCGGCAACGCACCAAACCGGTCAATCAGTTCAGCCGCAAAGGATTCAATTTCATCACGGCTTTTTAAATCGGCTGCGCGGCGATACAAATTCAACCGCAACCCAAGGTCAGCGACATAACTTTCGGGGATAAGGACCGACATCCCCAGATTAATCTGCGGCGTCCAGCTATCATCATTCTGGTTCGCAACGCTGCCTCCATATTTGGCTTCATCACGCGCGGTTGCCACGGCCTCTTCCAGCATCTGCTGGAACAGCTCAATGCCGACTTCTCTAATATGACCGGATTGTTCCTCGCCCAATAAATTCCCCGCGCCGCGTATATCCATATCATGACTGGCCAATTGGAAGCCTGCACCCAACCCTTCCAGCGTACTGATAACCTCCAGCCGTTGCTGCGCCGTTTGGCTAAGCGCCATGCTGTTATCATAGGTCAAATAGGCATACCCGCGCTGTTTGGCGCGCCCCACCCGCCCGCGCAACTGATAAAGCTGCGCAAGGCCAAACATATCCGCACGGTGGATGATGATGGTGTTGGCATTGGGAATATCAAGTCCAGATTCCACAATATTGGTTGATAATAGCACATCGTATTTTGCTTCATCAAACGCGGTCATCACATCTTCAAGTTCGGTAGCAGTGAGCTTGCCATGCGCTGTGACAATTTTGATTTCCGGCACCAGTTCCTGTAATTGTTCACGCAGATGCGGCATATCTTCTAAACGCGGACATACATAAAAACTTTGTCCGCCGCGATAATGTTCGCGCATTAATGCTTCGCGAATAACCATCGGATCATATGGCAACACGGCAGTTCGCACCGCCAAACGGTCAACAGGCGGTGTTGTAATCAAACTTAGCTCACGTACGCCGGTAAGCGCCAATTGCAGCGTACGCGGGATGGGCGTAGCGGTAAGGGTTAACACATGCACATTCGCGCGCAGTTCTTTCAAGCGTTCCTTTTGCTTCACGCCAAAATGCTGCTCTTCATCGACAATCAGCAAGCCAAGGTTTTTAAAATGAATATCCTTGGCCAGCAGCGCATGCGTGCCTACCACAATATCAATTTTACCATCTGTCAGTAATGTTTTGGTTTCCTTGGCTTCTTTTGCGCTCACCATGCGTGACAACTGTGCAATTCGTACGGGCATACCGTTAAAACGCGACATGAAATTGCGTGTATGCTGACGCGCTAATAATGTCGTTGGGACAACCACCGCGACTTGCAACCCCGCATGCACGGCAGCAAAAGCCGCGCGAATAGCAACTTCCGTTTTACCAAACCCTACATCGCCGCACACCAAACGATCCATCGGCTTCCCGCTGGCTAAATCATCGAATACTTGGCTGATAGCCCGTTCTTGATCCGCTGTTTCGGCATAGGGGAAACGCGCCGCGAATTCCTCATATAATCCAGATGGCAACGTAATTTGTTCACCTTCTTGCACCTGACGTTCGGCAGCGATTTTTAATAATGCTTCCGCCATATCCTTCAGGCGCTTTTTAACCCGCGCTTTACGCCCCTGCCATGAAACGCTGCCCAACCTATCCAGTTGCACACCGTCTGTATTGGAGCCATAGCGCGATAACACATCCAGATTTTCAACAGGCACAAAGAGTTTATCACCGCCCTCATACACAATGCGCAGGCAATCATGCGGCGCGCCCGTAACATGCATGGTCTCCAGCCCCATGTAGCGGCCAATTCCATGTTCGCCATGCACCACCAAGTCGCCTTCATTCATTGCAGATAATTCAAGTGTGAATTTATCCGACTTACCGTGGCGCGGTTTAGGGCGCTGCAAACGGTCGCCCAAAATATCTTGCTCTGACAATACCAATAAATCTGGGGATGCAAAACCACGTTCAACAGCAAGAACGCACACCGATGGCGCGCGCTTATCGCGCTTGGTGGCTTTTTCGAAGTTATCCACCATTTCCAGTTGGTTCAGCCCATGTTCACGCATCACATGGATGATGCGCTCGGCAGAACCCTGACTATAACAGGCAATCAACACACGTCTGTCTTGCTGCGCTTGAATAAAATCACGCACGGTTTGGAATAAATTGGACGCATCTTTTGCACGGGTATCCGCGAAATCACGCGTCCTTATGCCCCCACAATTTACTGGGCAATCCACCGCATTCTGCGCAATATCGGCGATTGGAAAAGGTGAGAAATTACCCGTGGTATGGCTGATTAGCAACGCATCCCACTCTTTGCGATTTAAATAAAGACGTTCGGGCGGCAATGGGCGATACACAATCTGCCCTGCCTTCTTATCTGCCTGCTGCAATGCTTTGCGCGCCGAATAAAAATCATCAATATGGGAAAGGCGCGCGTTGACTGCTTCATCCAGCTGTGCATCAAGCAGCAACACGCCGTCTTGCACATATTCGACAAAGGAAACCATCTCCGTATAAAATAGTGGCAGCCAATGTTCCATTCCGGGATATTTACGCCCAGCGCTCACGCTTTCATACAGCGGGTCTTTGGCACTTACCCCAAACGCATCGCGGTATGCACTGCGGAAATGCGCAATCGTCACATCATCAAAAACGATTTCCGAAACTGGTTTTAAATGAACGCCATTTTGCGAATTTAATGTGCGCTGACTAATTGGATCAAAGGAACGAATGGTTTCGATATCATCACCAAACAAGTCTAGACGCAGCGGCTCATCAACACCCGGCGGAAAAATATCAATAATACTACCACGGAATGCATATTCCCCTGGTTCGCGCACCGTTTCCGCGCGCGTGAAGCCATTGCGCGCCAGAAACACTTTCAGCTTTTCGATATCCAGCATATCGCCCGGCTGTAATGACAACGACACATCACGAAATACCGACGGCGCGGGTACTTTCTGTAACATCGCCTGCACAGTGGTGATAACAAGGCGCGGTTGCTTAGGCGTTTCCAATAATCGACTTAAACAATCCACACGCGCAGCCAAAATGCCTGCACTTGGCGAAACGCGGTCATACGGCAAGCAATCCCATGCAGGGAAATTCAGAATTTCAACATGCGGATTGAAGAAGGCAACTAATTGTGCGGTTACCGCTGCCGCTAATTCATCCCCCGCAACATATACAGCACTGCGTGGGCGCGACCCGCCTGCTACTTCTGCCAATATCCGCGCATGATGACCAAAAGGTGCACCTGCCAGCGTAACCGTTTTTTTCTCATCAAGATTAAAGGTAGATGCAAACATGTTATTTCTTATTATAAAACGCGATGAGTTCCTTAAGGGCAGTATTACCCTGCACGTGTTCAGGTAGTGCTTCCTGTAAGGTTATCCAGTTATAAATATCCGGGTCATTTTCATGCATAAGCTCTTCATAGGCGCACAATTGCTCGGCGGTATAATTTGGCAAACTTGCGTCGGCAAATTTTCCCATCATCAAATCCATCTCGCGCGTACCCCTGTGCCACGAACGGAAGATAAGTTTTTTGCGTAAATGCTCTAATGCTTCAGCCATATTTTTACCTACATGAAACGCCAAACGCCGCCTTGCCCCCATGTAACTTGGTACATATCGGGCGCAGCGGGTCATATAATACGCTTCAAGCTAGCAAAATTGTCAGACCGATAAAAGCGCCTTATACATTATAGGTATGCGCCCATCCTTGCTCGATCCGTTATTTACATCACTCCAAAGCCTGAAAGGGATTGGACCGCGCTTTGCCATATTTATCGCCAAATTATGCGGGCCATTGGTGGTGGATTTGATATGGCACCGCCCCTTCCGCGTGATTGATCGGCGCGCGGCCCCGCCCATCATGCGCGCAACGCCAGGTCAAACCGTCACCTTGGAAGTTGAAGTTGAACATATCGATATGGGGAAGCACGGCAAACCATCACGCGTACGCGTTAGCAATAACACTGGATTTCTGGATATCGTTTATTTCAAAGCGTATGAAGCAACCTTGCAAAAGCAATTTCCGATTGGCGAAAAGATAATTGTCAGTGGCACATTTGATGATTTCAACGGCAAGAAACAAATCACCCATCCAGAATATGTTGTGCCAGTCTCTCGCAAACATGAAATTCCTGCTGTTGAACCCGTTTATAATCTAACTGCTGGCCTTCCATCCAAATCGCTACGTAAAAGCATTCAGCTTGCACTGGCACGTGCTCCAGAATTGCCCGAATGGATTGATGCAAGTTATTTGAAAAAACAAAGCTGGACAACATGGCGAAATGCGCTGCAAACACTGCATAACCCGCAATCGGACATCGAGTGTGCACCACAAAACCCCGCACGTTGCCGTCTTGCCTACGATGAACTGCTGGCGAACCAGCTTGCACTTGCATTAACACGCGAAAAAACCCGTGTATTGAAAGGCCGCAGCTTGATAGGCAACGGGATGTTGCAAAAAAAATTGCTGGACCAATTGCCCTTTGCGCTAACGGGTTCGCAAACCATCGCCATAAAAGAAATCAGCACCGATATGCAAAAAGGTGACCGCATGCTGCGCATGTTACAGGGTGATGTGGGCAGCGGAAAAACCTTGGTTGCACTCATGGCGATGTTGCAAGCCGTGGAAGCAGGTGCACAGGCCTGCTTAATGGTGCCCACCGAAATTCTGGCACAACAACATTTTGCCAGCATCGGCAAACTTGTCACGGGATTACCTATAACCGTCACTTTGCTTCACGGCAAATTAAATACGGCTGCGCGGCGCGAAACATTGGATGATATGGAACGTGGCAAGGCTAATATTATTATCGGCACCCATGCCGTATTTCAGGATGATGTGTGCTTTAACAACCTTGGCCTCATCGTTATTGATGAACAGCACCGTTTTGGCGTCCATCAACGCCTCGCCTTATCCGATAAAGGCATCACGCCTGACTTATTGGTCATGACCGCAACGCCTATTCCGCGCACACTTACGCTGACTACCTACGGCGACATGGAAGTGTCACGTTTAACGGAAAAACCCGCAGGGCGGCGCACGATTGATACGCGCACCATCCCGCTTGGCCGGCTTGATGAAGTTATAGAAGCAGTCGCACGCAAACTAAAAACCGGTGAGAAAGTTTATTGGGTTTGTCCATTAGTTGAAGAATCCGAATTAATTGATTTGGCTGCGGCAACAGACCGCTATGCCAAAATGAAACTGCATTTGGGCGAAGCGAATGTTGCACTCGTGCATGGGCAAATGAAATCGGCCGAACGCGAAAAGGAAATGGAACGCTTTGCCAAAGGCAATGCAGGTTTGCTGATTGCCACCACCGTTATCGAAGTGGGCGTAGATGTTCCCGATGCCACATTAATGGTGATTGAACATGCAGAACGGTTTGGTCTTGCGCAACTCCATCAATTGCGTGGACGCGTGGGGCGCAATGACAAACCATCCGCTTGTCTGTTATTATTTGCGGAGCCTTTAGGCGAAATCGCCAAAGCGCGTTTAAAAATGATGCGTGAAACCGATGATGGTTTTAAAATAGCGGAGGAAGATTTACGCCTACGCGGTCCTGGCGAATTATTGGGCAAGCGCCAAAGCGGTTATCCTGACTTTAAGCTGGCCGATTTATCGGCACATGGCGAATTACTGCAAACCGCACGCGATGATACCAAGCTGATTATCAACAAAGACCCTGAATTAGAGAGTGAGCGCGGGAAAGCCTTGCGCCACCTGCTCTATTTATTCCAGTATGATAAGGCAATTAAAACACTTCGCTCAGGATAGCCGCCATGTTCATCAATGAAGCTGCTCTTACTCTTGCCATTCTCACCGGCGCCTTTCGTGTCGGCGAAATTGTTTATGGGGAAATCAAGACCAAAACAATGCGCAGCGAAGGTGGGAAAGAATTCGCATCATGGCAACGCTGGCCTATTTTTGCTGTGTATGCATTGTGGCTAATTGCCCTACCTATTTTTACGCTCAAAAATACCCCGGTCAATTTTATTTGGCTTACCCTATACATCGGAATGCAAAGCTTGCGCTGGTGGGCAATTGTTCATCTGGGTAAATACTGGACAACACGCATCATCATTGTGCCCGGCAGTAAACCTGTTGCAGGCGGGCCCTACCGTTTCATCGCCCACCCGATTTACATTGCCTTGTTTGGTGAAGTGATTGCACTTTCCATGACATTCGGGCAATGGCCACTTGCTGCTTTTTTTGGCGGGTTGACCGCTTTGTGGATTTTCGTGCGAGTGCGTGAAGAAAATGCTGCATTGGCGCAATTGCGTTAAGGATAGGGCCCGCTGGCCCGCCCGCTTATGCGGACGAAGCCCAGCAGCGTTTGAGCGATAATTAAGAATCTCCCTTTCATCAAAATGCCATATCGCTAGACTACCGTTTACCTTTCAACCACGGGGACTTTTCATGCGCTCATTTTTCGCTTTTCTTTTGACCGTTTTTCTATCACTTTCCTCCCTCGCTATCGCACCCATGTTTGCAAACGCTCAAGGGGTGATGGTTGATAAAACTGCACCGAAAGGAACACCCACCGTGACCGCACCAGCACCCGCAGCAAATCCTGCGATTAAAGATCCTGAAAATACCTTGCTGCTTGATTTGAAGGATGGCCGTGTCATCATCGCATTGCGTCCTGACCTTGCGCCAAAACATGTCGCGCGCATCAAGGAACTGGTTCGCCAGAAATTCTATGACGGTCTTGCATTCCATCGTGTAATTGATGGCTTCATGGCCCAGGGCGGCGACCCAAAGGGTGACGGCACCGGCGGTTCGGGCAAAAATATTCCTGCTGAATTTTCATCTGAGCACCATGTGCGCGGCACAGCATCCATGGCACGCGCATCTAATCCTGATAGCGCTGACAGCCAATTCTTCATTTGCCTTGATGCTGCTCCGTTCCTTGATGGCCAATACACCGTATGGGGTCAGGTTGTGTCAGGTATGGAGTTTGTTGATCACATTAAAAAGGGCAACAAGGCCAATAACGGCACTGTGATTATTCCAGACAAAATCGTGAAAATGCAGGTTGCAGCCGACGCAAAGGAATAAGCCTATCGTCAGCTATTTTGGATGCGGGGCTTTTTTCATTTTTTTATGATATTCCTCTATAATTGTTTCACCGGATTTTTTTGCCAAATCTTCGGTGATATCGCGCAGCCGTCTGGCAACGGGTCCTTCGGGGACACCAGATGGGGTTGAAGGATGAATACGGGTGTCATTATTAGCCATGACAATCCCCCCATCTCTTTTAATAACCTCATCCGTCTTCGAAGAATACGCCATTAACTGCTATTGCACAAAAAAAACACGTCATAGGGTGGCGATATAACAGTTCTAGCACTCGCCTATGTATGAATACTTTAAATGTATGGTTAACATTTAATTACCAATATAAAATGCTATTTCGCGTGCGGCGTGAGCGACTGGCGTTTCTCACGAACCGCCGTAATCAGCGTTTCGAGTTCATCAAGCTCCGAGAGCACTCTGTTGGCTGAATCCCAGTCTTGGGTACGCAACACCGACAACAGACGAATGATGCCCATTTCAATTTCCTGACCCGTGCGCTGCGCCAACCTATCAAGTGCAACCGTGTCCAATGCGCCTTCATACATGCCATGCAATTCAGAGATAATGGCGGAGTTCTGCTGGGTTGAACTTTCTTTGGCTTCTTGTTTGTTTAGCATCAACCAATAACGGCTGCGACTAACGGGGTCGCGCAAATTATCAAACGCCATTTGCACGGCTTCGCGGTGCTTGGCCGCATAGGTTTTTTCCTGCTGGTTTCTAATTATGAAGCGTTCGGGATTAAAGGTGCGTTGCAGTGCGGCGTAGTTTTTTTCAAGCGCCTGCAAATCAAGATCAACTTTCTTCTCAATACCCATGCGTTGAAAATGATCAATATCACGCACCGGTTGAATGCTGCCGCAATGGTTACAAAACATGGCGCGAACAGATAAATTCTGATGGCACGACCAGCACAGGAAATCCTGCTGGTTTGACGAAAGGTCAATCACCTTATCAATGTCCACATTATCCATAGGGAGAATCCTTACGCTGCCTTCGTTTTGCTGCTTCGTTGATATAGGTTCAACCAAAGTTCTGCAAGTTTTTCTAACTCGGCGATGCTGGTTCCCCAGCCGAAACTAACCCTAATCGCCGATGTTGCATCGGCTTCGCTCGCGCCCATGGCTTTTAATACGGGTGATGGCTGCACTTTTCCGCTGGAACAAGCCGAACCGCTGCTCACCGCCACACCTGCTAAATCAAACGCCATTAATTGGGTATCATTGCGCACCCCCGGCATAGTGATGCAGGAGATTCCGGCAACGCGCGGCGCGTCTGCGCCAAACACTTTGGCTTGCGGTACACGCTGTGTAATCAGCATTTCAAACATACCGCGCCATTTTATCCATTCACTTGCTTTTTCCAAATCTGCATCGATTAATTCAACGGCACACCCAAATCCGGTTATCGCTGCCACATTTTCCGTGCCAGCACGTTTGCGTGATTCTTGACTACCGCCCGTAATCATCGGTGCCAGTTTGATGGTGTCATTTGCAATCAATGCGCCAATACCCTGCGGCCCGCCAAGTTTATGCGCGGAAATGCTCATCATATCTACGCCCAAATCCTTGAAATTTATTGGCATACGGCCTGCGCCCTGCACAGCGTCGCAATGAATGATTGCACCATATTCCTTCGCAAGTGCCGCTGCTTCCTTTACAGGCTGAATAACGCCCGTTTCATTATTGACCAGCATGATACTTACAAAGGCATGAGGATTTGCTTTAAGAAGCTCTTCCAAGCTATTGAGATTTATCGCGCCATCTTCCTGCACATCAATAATCAGCGGAGCATGCGCCGTTTGCATAATGGATGGATGTTCAATCGCAGAAACAATATGGGGGCGTCCCACAAATTGATGAAACGCCAGATTGTTGGCTTCGGTTGCACCGCTGGTGAACGTGATTTGTGATGGCTTGGTATGGTACCGCTTGGCAATGAGCGCCCTTGCCCCCTCCACTTTATGGCGAGCATCGCGGCCAAACCCATGCACCGACGATGCATTGCCATGACTTTCAAGTGCCAGCGTCATTGCCTTAATCACCTCAGGCTTCACGGGCGTGGTTGCGGCATAATCCAGATAAACTGATGTATTACTCATTGGGCGGTCATTAATCCCTCTATATATAAGCGCCCAAACTACCACAAACCAAAGCAGTTGTTTTTAATTTCAAACCTGTCTGCTACGTTGCCTTTATAAGCGGATTTCTGAGTTTTTTGTTCATTTATGCCTTTCATTAAAGGATTTTTTTGGGCTTGATGCACGAAAACCTTGAAAATTAACGATTTAATCCGCTATAGTGAATTTATTAACAAATTGTAAACAGCCAATTTAAGGGTGTGCAGTATGCCAGAAGTCCTATTTAACGGCCCAGCCGGACGTCTCGAAGGCCGTTATAGCCCAGGTAAATCACCAACCGCGCCCATCGCGCTGGTTTTGCACCCTTCCCCGCAACATGGCGGCACGATGAACAACAAGGTCGTGTTCAACGTCTATCAATCATTCACCAGCCGCGATTTCGCAACATTACGCTTCAACTTCCGCGGCGTTGGCCGTTCCCAGGGTTCATATGACCGCGGCGAAGGCGAATTGGCCGATGCAACCTCCGCGCTCGATTGGTTGCAAACCATCAACCCCGCCGCGCGCAGCGTGTGGGTTGCAGGCTTCTCCTTCGGTTCATGGATTGGCATGCAATTGCTGATGCGCCGCCCAGAAATCGACAGCTTCATTTCCATCGCGCCGCCCGCCAACATGCTCGACTTCACCTTCCTTGCCCCATGCCCCACCAGCGGCATGATCATTCAAGGCGATCAAGATGAAATCGTGCCCGAACCAAGCGTTGCCAAACTGGTGCACAAGCTTTCCTACCAACGCGGCATCAAAATCGATTACCGCGTCATTCAAGGCGCAGACCACTTCTTCACCGACAAAACCGACCACATGCAAAAGGCCGTTGAAAGCTATCTCGACCAAGCCCTATTCAACCCGGCAAGCATGGGCTTTGCGATGGCGGGGTAGCCAACTAAGGTTCTTAACTAATTAGAAAAACCGGCCCTGATTAATGAATGGAGCCGGTTTTTTCATGCCTTGAACTGGCAGTTCCAAGCGATAACTGTTAATAACTGGTTACCATTTAATAAAATGTGAAGTATTTTCCGCGAAAATATGCGGATGGCAACTCAAGCACAAAAAAATGCGGCAGCAGCAGCGCAAGCCGAATTAAACGAAATCAACGCTGCTAGCGGTAATTTAGGCCAGCAGATTTTCAATAATTCAGAATATCAAGCCGCATTCAGAAAAAAAGATGGATCAGTATACACGCTTGCTGAACTAGATAGTGTTTCATTGCTAAGTGATGCTGAAGCGTATGCAAAAAGTGCGTTCATTCTGAGTAGAACGCGTTCAGGCTTAGAAGCGGCAATGGCCGAAGCCGCAAAAAAAGGAACAACTGTTTTTATCAATGGCGCTTCGGTTCCTGCTGGCGCAGACCCTCTGGCAGGTATCACCAAACTGGACCAACTTAATGGCATAAATGTTGGACCAGACCCCGCTTATATTGCGCGACTACAAGCTATTATTGACGCAGGAAACGCACCCGACCCAGTGGTGGTAACACCAACCAGAGCAACCACCGCTATTCGAACAACAACCTTTATTCCCACCACAGCACCTGTTGCACGGCCAAGCTCAGCGCCAATCGCAACACCAAGCGTAGTTTCAACACCATCATTACCGCATGGTGAACCAAAAGCATTTACCACAACCAGCTTGCCAATGCAGATTGCAACACCTTCAGCGGCGCCAACATCTACTCCATCTGCGCTTCTGCAAGCCGATGAAGTTATTACGTTGCAAAATAATACATTTGTAACACGGCAGAACGATGCAGGCACAACTATAGTTACAACAAGCAAGCTTGAAACGATTGCTACTGTACCGCGATCAGCTACCTTGGCGCCCACACTGACTGCCCCGCGCCCAACCTCCGCAACTTCTATGCCGACAAGAGCAGCGCCAACACAAGCTGCAACAGCTGCTGCGCCATTCTCAATGGGCAGAATAACACCGCAAACAACTGTGCTGGATTTGATTGTAAACGGCATTCAAACATCCTCGGATCCAGAAGCAGCACTGTTAAGAAAAACAGCTACCGATAAACTGACCGAAGAATTGAAAAAAACTAAGCCGGAACTTGCGAATAATCAGCAAGCGTTAGAAGCCGCGATCAGACAAGGATTGCCCATATCCATTCGCGGACTTGTTGTTGCACTTAGTGCAGATAAAGCCGTTCAACAAAAAATTGCGAGTGGCTTTCTGGATGGGATGCGCCGTGAAAGCCCTGGTGCCGAGCACTCATCATTCTACAAACACCTCAAAACGCTTTCCAGCGAACCCGCCACGTTTAGTGCTTTTCTCAACGCCAATATGCTGGATGGTATTTCGCGCGATTACGAAGCACGCATACGTGCAGAAAATAACGGACAAGTGCCACACCGCGTGAGTGACGCTGTGGCGGCCAATATCATGCGCGTCAAACCTGAAATCAAAAAATACAATGATCAGGTCGGGCAGGACATTCATGACTTCGTGCGTAATCCTGAAATATCGCGCCAGCGCCTTTTGCAAAGTCCAAAGACGCAAGCTGAAATTCGCGCTGGTCTTGCACAATACAAAAAAGACCATCCATTCCAAACCTTTTTTGCCGGTATGTTTGGCGTCAATATGGAACAGCGGGCGCAGGAAGAAGCCAGAAAACGGATTGCACGCGAAGTAAAAAATAAAAACTATTCACATGAAATTCAATCAGGCTTCGTGGATGAATTAAACCGCCGGACCGAAGGCGAATTGCGCGGCGAACAACTTGCGAATATGCGAGCATTCACGCGCTATCTCGGTCATCTGCCCTATAGCCGCTTCATTCAGGAAGATATCAGCCCGCGCCGCATATCATCAATTATTCTTGGCATCGAACAGCCTGGCGAACAAAATGCACCATCGCGGCATTTGATACCGCCACAACTTGTGTCCAGAGCGCAAAACCCGTATGTGAATGTGGCGGCAACGCCAACCCAGCCCCTGCTGATGCAACCCCATGGTTCGCCATCGCGTGCGCCATCGCCGCAAAGCGCCGCGTAACCTATCTTCTTCCGGTTGTTGTCTTAAAACTGATAGGCAAGCCCAGTACTTCGCGCACGGCCATATAAGCAAACGCCTGCGCTTCGATGGCGTCGCCATTCAGCTTTATCCATTCAACCGGCATGGTTTTGATACGCGTTGCCTTTTGTAGACGGTGCAACAATTCAATATTTTTTCTTCCGCCGCCGCATACGATTATTGTCTTTGGTTTTTTGGGGCAAAACTTCAACGTCTGCGCAATCGCTTCCACGGTCATTTGCGTAAGCGTTGCCGCGCCATCCTCTGCATTCAGATGGCCTGGCATGTATTTCAAAAACGTATTTCTGTCCAACGATTTGGGCATGGGCTCTTTGAAATACGCATTGGCTAAAAAGCGCTTAACCCACTTCGCATCAACTGTGCCCTTTGCAGCAAGCTTACCGCCATTATCATATAGCCCTTTTTTATGACGTTGGACCCAATCATCAATCAGCGCATTGCCAGGGCCCGTATCGCAGGCCAGCAATTGTCCTGCGCCGATATACGTAATATTCGCAACCCCACCAATATTCAAAAATACGATGGGTGTCTTTTGGCTTGCTGACAAAGCCCGATGATACACAGGAACCAATGGCGCACCCTGCCCGCCCGCTTTAACATCATCACTGCGGAAATCATAAACAACAGGAATACCCGTAAGCTTATGCAATAATTTTCCATCGCCAATCTGCACCGTCACTTTTTTAGCGGGTTCATGGTGCAGTGTGTGTCCATGAAACCCGACGCAATCGATATCCTTCGCACGTAATTCGAATTGTTTTAAAAATGCCTTTACCGCCCGTGCATGAAGCTTTGTTAATTCTTTTTCAAGGGATGGCGCTTTGCGCTTGCCCAATGCCGCTTTCAATTTTTTACGAAACCCGGCGCTGTAAGGATAACTTGCAAAAGCTCCGGTTTTGACGTGTTTCTTGCCATCGGTTTGCAACAACGCAACATCAATCCCATCCATGGATGTGCCGCTCATCAGCCCAATTGCACTAAATAGGCGCTTTTTAGAACGATTGATTGATTTGGAGAATTTAGCCATAAATATAATGCTAGTTACATCTTACCAAAACTGAAACAAAAAATGACTGCTTCGAATTCAACTTTCCTGCAAACGCTTCATTCACGCGGCTATATCCACCAAATCACCGATGAAAAGGGATTGGATGCAGCAGCAGCCAATAAAACAATTACCGCCTATATCGGCTTTGACGCGACCGCAGATTCGCTTCATGTCGGCAATCTTGTTTCAATCATGCTGCTGCGCCGCCTGCAACAGGCCGGCCATAAACCGATTGTGCTTATGGGCGGCGGCACCACCAAAGTCGGCGACCCATCAGGCAAAGATGAAACCCGCCAATTGCTGAATGATGAAAAGATTGCATCAAACATTGCATCCATCAAAACTATTTTTGGCAATTATCTGAAATTCGGCAACGGCCCAACAGATGCTATCATGGTCAATAATGCCGACTGGCTTGATAAACTCGAATACATTTCATTCCTGCGCGATGTCGGCCGCCATTTTACCATCAACCGCATGCTAGCCTTTGATAGCGTGAAACTTCGCCTTGACCGCGAACAACCGCTAACCTTCCTTGAATTCAATTATATGATTATGCAGGCCTATGATTTTGTGGAATTGCACAAGCGCTATGGCTGCCTACTGCAAATGGGCGGTTCCGACCAATGGGGTAATATCGTCAATGGTACAGACCTTGGCCACAAAATGGCGCAGGCGAATTTGTTTGGTTTAACAACGCCTCTGATTACCACATCATCCGGCGCAAAAATGGGCAAGACTGCCGCAGGCGCTGTTTGGCTGAAGGCTGATAAGCTCAGCCCCTATGATTACTGGCAATTCTGGCGCAATACCGAAGATGCAGATGTAGGCAAATTCCTAAAACTATTTACCGATTTGCCGCTTGATGAAATCGCACGGCTATCAGCATTACAGGGAAATGAAATCAATGACGCAAAAAAGGTTCTAGCGTTTGAAGCAACCAAATTATGCCATGGTGAAAAAGCAGCCCATGACGCCGCCGAGACCGCGCGCAAAACATTCGAAGAAGGAAGCGTCGGCGATAATTTGCCTATTATCACTTACTCAAAAGAAGATTTGCAGATCGGCATTCCCGTATTAGACGCATTGGTGAAGGCTGGTTTTGCAACTAGCAAAGGCCATGCTCGTCGTTTAATTGAGGGCGGTGGCGCTAAAGTTGATGACACGCGTTTGCTTAACATAAATTATATTTTAAAAAGCGATGGCGCAGATATCAAACTTTCTGCCGGAAAAAAACTGCACGCGCTGATTAAAGCGGTGTAATCAAGGCCTTTGCCCAAAACCATAGTTAAAAATGGTTAACTGCCGTTAATCAAAGTAAGGGTTTGTTATTCAAATTAGCGAATAATAATCGCTTATTTGATGATGATTCCGAGCAACCGATGAATAATATTTTTTATGACGCAAGGACGAATGTATCGCCCGATGGCGTATTGCGCGCTGCCGGACTGGAATTATCAACCGTAACCCAGCAACTTTATTCCAACCCGCGCGCACTTTTCTGGAACAACAAAGCTAATCTGTTTGAGCAACTTCGCAACTATGCAGCTACGCATGGGATCCACGATACATTTGTCAGCCGCGAGACATTAAACGGGCTTCTATCCACACGCGATCCAAATGACAAGGCGATTGCCGACCGCTTGATGACCGAAAGCATCATGCGCACAGCACAAGAAATTACCCGAAGCAATGGCAGCGATTTTGCCCAAACATTCAAAAATGCAATGCTATTGCCTGCACAAATGACTTCGCCAAATGCAAAAACGCCTGCGCAGTTGCAAATTGAAGCCGCATTAGATGCCGCTGGCCCACAACACCCGATATACAACAGCATGCGAGAGCAATACGCACACCTTGCTGCACGCGGCAATTTGGACCACCCGAAACTGGTCAGCCTGCGTGTAGCGATGGCAAAAGTTCGTAAGGAAGGATTTGATGATTCAGTTCCTAATAACATGATTAGAGTAAACATCCCCGAACGCAGAGCACATTACAGCATCAACGGGGTTCAGGGCGATTCAGCCGTTGTCATTGGTGGTGCCCTGCGACCCGATGGCACCATGAAAACGACCCCGATTGCGACTGGGGAAGTTAAAAGCGCCATCTTGCAGCCGGTCTGGGATATACCGCCATCTATAGCTGAATCCAAAGGGCTAATGAACCCTGAGCTTATCACCAATTTGCGCAGACAATATCTGGCCTCTGGCGGTACAGGCAACACCTATGACTTTACACACACAAATGGTGAACGCTACACGATCGATTTCTCAAGGCAGAATATTCCTGGCGTTAGTCCATTTTCACAAAAAACCAGTCCTTCCAATCCACTTGGCGGCATCAAACTAATTTTAGGCGGGCAATTCGCCGCCAACAGTATCCGTATGCACCATACGGCAAACGGATCATCCTTCAATCAATCGCAACTCAGCTCTGGCTGCATTCGCGTAGAAAAAGTTGCAGATATTGTTGCCGCATTATCAACAAATCCTAACCTTGGCGCCGGGTATGGCTATGCAAATAACCGCGATTTGATTCAAGCCGCGATGACACCCGGCAATTTAGACCAGAATGGCCGCCAGCAATGGGCGCACCCTGAATTTGCCAATATGCGTATTCCGATTAATCAGGGCATCAATGTACGAACAACCTATAATACCGTGACATGGGATGCGCAGAATAACCGTGCGGTCGTGCACCGCGATATTTACCGCCGTGACAAGTATGCGGATGTGCCATCACGCTTTGCCATGCCGCCTATCGCATTCCAGAATGGCGCAATTATTCCAGCCGTTGATAATTCACGTCAGGCACATACCGCCGCGCCGCGCTATCAACCGGTTCAAACATAATTCTGATGAGTTTTTTTATGTGGTGCCCAACTGAAGATGGCGCTGTTGGGGGGTGAACCCCATCGCAACATCCTGTCTGCGGGTTTCGTTGCGTGCTGCAACCAAATCTTGATTTAAGCTGGCAAGATCTTGAGCAAAACGTGCGGTGGTACCTTCTTGCTGGTATCCTGACAAATTGTCATTCGGGAATGCGGTTCTGATTTCTGCGTAGAGCTGCTTGGAATAGGCTTGCGCTTGCGCTGATGTGATGTCGCCGGCTTCCACCAGCTTTTTTATGCTCTCCGCATCAATTACTATACTAGTATCCTTACCTTCAATCGCACTCACAAGGTCGGATTTTCTATACCCATTACTGTAACCATCAGCCCCGACAACGCCGTCTTGATATCCTACTCAAACCACCGTTCTATGCTTACCGCCTATCCACTGGTTATCCAACGGATCTCTGGTAACTTTTGTATCAAACGCGGATGAGTAAGACATGCACGGCTACCCTTGAGTAACATTATCTAAAATAGATACGACCAGAATAAACTGCGGCGCTTATCAACTTGCTAATATACGTAACTAATTTTTCATTAGCTTTCGCGGAGAATTATTTCAATTTTTATTGAAATCTTATGCAATCTAAAAAAGTGGCGTAATCACTGCTTCTTGCCGCCATCAATCTTCGTAATATCCTTATCCATGAACAGGATATTTCGCAAAATACCAGGGGCCAGCACCGATACCGGATTAACCGATACTTTTGCTTTCGCAATGGGCCCTTCCACACGGTAGGTTGCGGCAAATACCCCTTGCCCGTCGCCACCCGTTAAAATATCGCCTACAATTGGAATGGCTGACAGAATCCGGCTAATAAAATACACCGGGATTACCTGTCCCTCCAGTTCCAGCGCACTGTTTTGTAGATCAATTTTACCGGCAACCGTCAGCCCCAACGAACCGCTAGATGTGTTCGCTTTATCAATAACGATCGTATCTTTGCTCCAGATATATTCCGCGTTTAATTCGCCAAATCCCAATCCTTCGCCGCCCAGCATCGCCGCCAAGCCATCCGGCGAAATCGCACTAATCAGCTGCGCCAGCACAGGCATATTAGTAATTCGATAATTATCCAGTTTGATATGACCAAATATGTTACGCAGCTTATCGCCCGGCTCGCTCTTGCCATCAATCGCTAGTTTACCGCCAATCATAGTGTCGGTGACATCAAGCGAACTTAGGATATTGCCAAAGTTCGGCGAGGTTGCCGAAAGCACAGTGTAGTCGCCCGTAGGTTTGATACTGAAATTAAACGGTGTTTTATTTTTTGCCATGGCGGATGCTTCCAAAACCGCCCAGCCGAATTCATCACGCCGTCCCTTGATCCTGACATCATCCAACTGCGCCTTCGCGCCCGTCAAAACACGCTTCAGCTGGATATCCACTGCAAGCGGCGCAGATGGTTTTCCAGATGCTGGCGGTGTTTTATTATCTACTGGCGTTGCATCAAAGCTGTGGCGGATATCCAGCACATCACCTTCCAATTGGAAACTCGGTACACCGTCTGCGCCGCGGGTAAATTCAGCCTTGCCGCGCGTTTCACCAAGCTCTAATGGACTAATCACCAGTTTCGATAAATGCTGGCTGGCATCAAAGCTTCCTTTGCCATCAATGGTTACATCTTTGCCGCGAACCCTTAATTCGCTAAGCTCCATCGGCTTGCTACCGCCCCATTCCAGTACGGTTGTAAAATTAAATGCCGAATTGGCTGGCTTGCTATAAAACAAATCGGGCAAGTCCAATTGCGGTGCGCTGGCATCGCCACTAACCGCCAATTTGGAACGCGAAACACTGCGCTCATACGTCACATCAACCGGAAACGCGGCCGCGCTGTTCATTGTCAAATCAACTCCGAATTTCTTTATATCCTGCGCCTTGGCATTGCTTTTGATGCTTGCTTTGCTAAGCAATTCAGTTGGACTGCTTGCAGCAAAACGCTCCACCCAATCCACCGTTGATGGCACATCATTTAATACGCCATCACCTTTGAACGCCAACCCTTCCTTGGTCACCTGCAATGCGATATTGCCTTTGGTCACATCCACCAATCCTGCAACATTCTTCATTGCGCCATCAGTAATTTTGGTGTCCGCTTTTAATTCAATCTGGTCGAACAACAAATCTTTGAGTAACGGGAATGCGATATGCAGTGTTCCATCCACATTGCCTCCGGTCTCTTTGGGGTTGATGCCAATTTTTTTTGCATACCCCATGGGTGGACGATCCAATATCTCGAGCAATACAGACGCAGGCGATGTCAAATTAGCATCAAGCGTCAATATTTGTTCCTCGGCGCTTAGGCCATCAATCACAACATGCGATTGTCCTAGCTTAACCTCACCCATTTCACCGCCAGTTACGGTAATATCAAACCCGTTTGCCGTGAATGGCCCACTTCCATCTACTTTTTGCAAATTGGGCAAGGGTTTCCACACGGTCATTTCAATACCACTGACCTTAATAGTGCCATGCACATCTTTCAGCGTTGCTGCGCTGACATCGTTTTCAGGAACCGTCATCCCGAGATTGACAACTACTTCATCCAGCCTGCCTTTGTGGACATTCTCCAAAATCCAGTCGCGCGCATTTTTACCCGCGTTTTCCGGCCACAACTGCGGCAATTGCTCAACAGGGATATCGGATAATTTGAATGTCGCGGTCATATCACGCGGGGTTGACCCCACATGAATACTGGCATCGCCCTGCAATATCATTTTTTCAAAATCAAAGCGTAATGGCTCAACGCGTAAAATATTATCTTTCTTGTTATATCGGGCTACAATCTGCCCTGATTTGAAGGGTAATGGTTTTGGGTATAAGTCAGGGATGTTGATGTCACCCCTATCAAGATTCAGATTAAGCCCGCCATCAATCACATTGACTTCTTCATCCACACTCAAGGTCACAGAACCCGTTAAAGGGGATGAAACGAAATTAAATGCTTTTAACTGTGGAATGCTGTCTGCAAACAGGGCAGGGTTTAAATGGTCAAATGACCCAGTGGTCGTAAATACCCGCTTTGCTGCATCGTAATTCAATTGGAAATCGAATGCGGTTTGCATCCCGTTTTTGCTAACCGTTAATCCGGCCTTACCTGCATAATTACCCCTGCTTCGCTTTAATGACAATTCAGGCATTACCACATTCCATGTGATTTGCTTGTTTTCGTCATTGATAGTAATGCCGCCATTGGCGATATTGAGGTTGGCGAACAATCCAAGCCCAGCCGAGCGTGTATTAGGCGAGCGCAAGATATCGCTGGCTAACGCCAGCAGTTCATCTGTTGAAATATCATCTTTTGGTTCGCTTTCAGATGGCGGGACGACCGCATTCTCACTTCCCGTTCCCATCGCGCCCAAATGGAATACCCCTGCGGGGTCAATACGGGCATGAAGATGCGGGTCTTTTACCACGACATTCCAGGGCGAGCGGGCTTCATCAAAATAACCCATGGGGCGTAGCCCCAGTGTGATAAGCGGAACCGTCGCGATGCGTTGGTCAAGCTTGTCTTGAAGTCTCACATCCGTCAGAACCAGCATGGCACGGTGACGTTCTTTATCCCATGTCAAAGCGCTGGTGGCGATTTTTGCAAAGACACCATGTTCTTTTGAGCTAAACACATTTTCAAATGCAGGCGTAAGCTCGGTAATAGTGAGCGGCCCTTGCGTTAAACGAAGCGCCAGCAAAAAAACGCCGATGAAAACGACAGCACCACAAAATGCTAAACCATGCAGGGCTAATGCGAATGTAGTTTTGATTGTCTTTTTTACGCGGGGCATCAAAAAACGAATGGATTAGAAAATGGGTGGGAAACGCTTGACTCTTATCAATCGTATCATCATTTTCATCATTGCTTCCATAGTTTTAACATTCACCGGAGTATAAAATGGCCCTTGCTAAAAAGAAACTTGCTAAACCTGCAACCACAAAAACAATCAAAACAGGTGCGAAATCACCCAAGGCCGCATCAAAGTCTGCAACAAAAAAAGTTCCGGTAAAAGCATCTGCAAAATCTGCGCCAAAAAGTAAACTATCGGTTGGCAGCAAAGCTCCTTCCGTGTCTTTACAAACATTGGAAGGCAAAGTCAGTCTTGCCAATCTTAAAGGCAAGAATGTGGTGCTTTATTTTTATCCAAAAGACGACACGCCCGGTTGCACCAAGGAAGCCTGCACCTTCCAGGATAATCTTCCTAAATTCAAAAAAATGGATGCGGTTGTCATTGGCGTTTCAAAAGACAGCCTTGCTTCCCATCAAAAGTTTGCAAAGAAATACAAACTGAACTTTAATCTTGCATCCGATGACGACGTCAGCATTGCAACAGCTTTTGGTGCATGGATTGAAAAAAGCATGTATGGTAGAAAATACATGGGTATTGACCGCTCGACTTTTTTAATTGATGGCAAAGGTGTTGTTCGCAACGCGTGGCGCAATGTAAAAGTTCCGGGTCATGTCGAAGAAGTTATGGAAGCCGTAAAAAAGTTGAAGTAAGGCATGAATTCACCCACCCTGCTCAACCTTCATGCCGCCCATCCTGAAAAGGAGCCCGATAAAGAATTTATCGTGCGCGCGGCTGAAGCGTTGCGCGCGGGCAAGCTTGTCGCATTTCCTACCGAAACCGTTTACGGGCTTGGCGGGGATGCAACGAACGAACAAGCCGTTGCTGCGATTTTTGCTGCAAAAGGCCGCCCTAGCTTTAATCCGCTCATTGTCCACATGGCGGATTTTTCTCAACTATCCGCTTATGTTGAAATTACGCCACTAGCTGAAAACCTTGCGGCGCATTTCATGCCGGGCGCGCTTACGCTTGTATTACCACGAAAAAAAGACTCTGCGCTATCATGGCTTGTTAGTGCAGGCATGGATAGTTTAGCTGTGCGTATTCCATCGCATGCGGTTGCGCGCGCTTTATTGCGTGAAGTGAACCGTCCGATTGCTGCGCCAAGCGCCAACCGCTCTGGGAGTGTCAGTGCAACTTCGCCGCTGCATGTGTTGGAATCACTTGGCAATAAAGTCGATTTAATTTTGGGTGCAGGCCGTTCGCCCATCGGTCTTGAATCCACCATTCTGGATGTTACAGGCGACGTTCCGATAATTTTGCGTCAAGGCGGCATCACGCAGGCGGAAATCGAAGTGGTAATCGGCAAGGTAAAGGTGTTTACAGGGCATAGTGAAACACCCACTGCCCCCGGCCAGTTGCAAAGCCACTATGCGCCGAATGCGCGTGTGCGACTTAATGCAACCCATGCCGATGCTGACGAGGCATTACTCGCTTTTGGCCCCGAAATGGGTATAAAAAGCGGTAAAATGAAGCTGAATTTAAGCGAACGCGGCGATTTGCACGAGGCAGCGGCCAATCTTTTTGCTATGCTGCGTGAACTGGATAAACCCGAGATAACAACAATCGCCGTGATGCAAATTCCTGAAACGGGCCTTGGCCTTGCCATGAATGACCGTCTGCGCAGAGCCGCCGCCCCCAGAGACGATGCGTGATGAATGACGTCATAAAAAAACTGACTACGCTGCTAGGCCCATCTGGCATTCTGACCGAACCTTCAGATAAAGAAGCTTATCTGCACGAATGGCGTGGACGCATCCAATCAAAAAGTCCGGCTGTGCTTTTACCAAAAAATACGCTGGAAGTTTCCGAAATTGTAAAGCTATGCGCTGCACACAACACGCCGCTTGTTCCGCAAAGTGGCAACACCGGTCTTGTTGGCGCATCTGTTCCATCTGAAGATAATTCATCGCTCTGTATTAGCTTAAAGCGCCTCAATAAAATCCGCAGTTTTGATGCCGCTGATTTCAGCATGGTTGCCGAAGCGGGTTGTATTTTGCAAATTGTACAAGAAGCGGCATTTGCACAAAACCGGCTATTCGCAATGACATTGGCATCGCAAGGCTCGGCTTGCATTGGGGGGCTAGCAGCGACAAATGCGGGCGGGTCCTATACGCTTCGCTATGGCAATATGCGCGAACAAATTCTTGGGCTTGAAGTGGTATTGCCCGATGGCAGCATTTGGAATGGTCTGCGCAGTCTACGCAAGAACAATTCTGGGTATGATTTGAAACAATTGTTGATTGGGTCAGAAGGCACGCTTGGCATAATTACCGCGGCCACCCTTAAATTATTACCGAAACCAGAACGGGTTGAAACAGCCCTGATTGCACTTGCCTCTCCGCAAGCGGCGATTGACGTATTGGGCAAACTGCGCAGTGCATCACAAGATACACTTGCGGCATTCGAATTGATGCCACGCCTTGCTATTGATAGCGCGGTCAAGCATTGCAATGCCCGCAAACCGTTTGATGACGCCAATAATTATGAATGGATAGCGCTGATTGAAACCCATGTCACATCTGCTGGCGGCGAAAGCCTATCCAGCATTTTAGAACCATTTCTGGAAAAGTCACTCATTCAAAACGCTGCGATAGCCGAGAGCATAGCGCAAAACCGTGAATTCTGGGCGTTACGCGAAGCGATTGTCGAGGCACAAAACCGCATGGGCGCATCGCTAAAGCATGACATTTCCATTCCCATCAGCCAGATGCCTGCATGCATCGATCAGGGCAGCAGGCTGGTGGAAAAGCTTATACCAGGCGCCCGCCCCTATACCTTTGGTCACATTGGTGACGGCAACATTCATTTTAATATCAGCCAACCGGAAGATGGCGATAAAGACGCATTCATCGCCAAGCGTGAATTGGTTGCCAGCGCACTCCATGATTTAGTGATTAGTCTTGGCGGATCCATCAGCGCAGAGCATGGCATCGGCCGTTTTAAAAAAGCGGAATTTCACCGCACCATATCACCGATTGAATTACAAACGATGCGCAGCATCAAACAAACGCTTGACCCCAAGGGGATTATGAATCCAGGTGTATTGTTCTAAATTGCAGTCGCGGTTACGCCGTCAGGCGCAGAGCAGTCGCGAAAAATAATACTTAAGCAGCGAAGGATGATTTATATTCTTGGCGCTTTGTACCAACGCTAGTCAATGCATCATTCATATGCATTTGTGCTAAAATCATCGTGTTAAATAGCGTATCGGAGGTGCCATTTGTTTGCTTTAACACTTGCTGCATTACATCCATATCTACAGTCACATTGCTTGCCACGCTTTGCTGGCTTGGGCGTGTAATGGATGCCGAAGACGACAACTCACGGCTCGAATTCATAACGGGCACGGCCGAAGCCACCATGGTTGCGCTTGCTGGTTCGCTATCAAACTTCTTGGCAAAGCGGTTGTAAATTTCTTTTAGGCTTAATGCACGACCTGTTTTGGAATAAAACACACTTGGATTTGCATCCGCTGCTTCCGGCAAGAAGTCTGCCGCAGGGGCATTTGGCGCTGCATGCATTTTTTTCAAGAAGGTTGATGCACCGCCCGCGCCTAAAAAATGCGCCATGTATAATTCAGTGTTTCCAATGGTTCCACCGACTGATGCATCGAGATAATCTTTATTTTCTTTAGTGAATTCTGCTGCCATCGCCGATGATAAAACCGGGTCATGCCGCAAATTTAAAATCTTCTTGCGCATTTCTGGGTCGCTGACACTTAACTGACCATTCTTTTCCGTAATTGCAGCAGCTTCATCCGACAGGCCATAGTCACTGCCATGTTCTTTGACCATCTTCAGCCAGGTTGATTTAATGAACTGGAATAATCCGCTTGCGGAAGAAGTGCTTGCCTTGGCGTTTGGATTTAAACTGCTCTCTTGGTCGGCTTTATTAAGCAGGTAGGCAAAATCCACCCCGGTTCGGGCGCTGGCAACCTGAATAGCCGCAACTACACTGCTTTTACCAACAGATTGATTTTGCTGGTTTTTTGAAAGCTCTGTAATGGCACTTTGCAATATATCGGTCATTCCGCACATTCCTTCCCTTAACCCTTTATTGGCAAAGACCGTGCCAAATTTTTAGGGCAGATCGCGATTAGACAAAAACGACCGAAAAAATTTAATCGCGTGAATCTGCCCGACCCATAAGAGTGACTATGACATACACCCCCCCGATTAATGACATTTTATTTGTCCTCACCCGTTTGATAGGTATCGAAAAACTGGCCGCACTTCCCGGCTTCGATTCGACAAGCGAAGACCTCACGCGCTCCATTTTGGAAGAAGCAGGAAAGTTAGCCGCAGGAACTTTCGCGCCGCTTAATCATACGGGCGACAAACAGGGTTTAAAATTTTCGAATGGCGCCGTAACAATGCCCGATGGATTTGCGGCAGCGTATAAAGAATATGTTGATGGTGGCTGGAATGGTTTGTCATTCGGCGAAGATATTGGCGGGCAAGGATTGCCAGCAACGCTTGCCATGCCCGTACAGGAAATGCTGCAAACTGCAAACCTTTCCCTTGCCTTGTGCACACTACTGAACCAAGGCGCAATTGAATTGTTAAATGTGCATGGAACCCAAGCACAGAAGAAATTATACCTGCCCAAGATGGTTTCCGGCGCATGGTCTGGCACTATGAATTTAACAGAACCACAAGCTGGTTCCGATGTCGGCGCAGTGCGCTGTAAAGCGGTTAAAGACGGCAATCATTACAAACTGAGCGGTCAGAAGATATTCATCAGCTATGGTGAACACGACATGACCGAAAACATCATCCATCTGGTGCTGGCACGCTTGCCCGATGCACCGGAAGGCACAAAAGGTTTATCCCTATTCCTTGTTCCAAAATTTCTGGTCAATCCAGATGGCACGCTCGGGCCACGCAATGATGCTTATGCCATTTCGATTGAACATAAACTTGGTCAACATGCCAGCCCCACGTGCACCATGTCGTATGGCGATAAGGGCAATTGCTATGCTGAACTTGTCGGGGATGAAAACCGCGGTATCGAAGCAATGTTCGTGATGATGAATAATGCCCGCATCGGTGTTGGCCTACAGGGCCTAGCATTATGCGAACGCTCCATGCAGCACGCGGCAGACTTTGCGCGCGCCCGTGTACAAAGCAAACCGCTTAAGAAAGGGGCGGATAAACCCGTAACCATCATTCATCATCCCGATGTGCGCCGCATGTTGATGATGATGAAATCGCAAACCGAAGCAGCGCGGGCCCTTGCCTACAGCGCAGCGTTTGCCATTGACGCGAAGCATCAGGAACGCGTGGAGCTGCTGACACCTCTTGTAAAAGCATGGATTACCGATTTATCAAACGAACTCACATCCACTGCCGTTCAGGTCTTTGGCGGTATGGGGTTTGTGGAAGAAACCGGGGCTGCGCAGCACATGCGTGATGCACGCGTATTGGCAATTTACGAAGGAACCAACGGCATTCAGGCCAATGATTTGGTGTTCCGCAAATTGGCGAGGGATGATGGGAAGGCATTTAATGCCTATGTAACGGAGATGAAAGAAATTTCCAAAGCGCTCGGCGCAGAAAACGGTGATGACGCGGCGGCAATTGCCACAAGCCTGAATACTTCGCTTGGGCATTTGGAAAAAGCTGCTGCTTATTTATTGCCGCTTGCAAAAACAGATATGAATGCTGCTGCATTTGCAGCTGTGCCATTCTTGCGCTTATTTGCAGTTACCGCTGGCGGGGCCCGCATGGCAGAATCAGCGCGCATCGCGCATAACGAGCTTAAAGCTCCACAAGATTTTTCGGCAGATTTTTTGGAAAGCAAACTTATCACTGCGCGGTTTTATGCCGAAAGCATTCTGCCGCAAACTGCTGGGCTTTTACCTGTCATACTTGCAAAACAGCATGGCGTAATGACGATGCCGGAAAACTGGTTTTAAGCCGGTTTGACTTTAGCAATACGCATTCTTACACTGCCTGCATGGTAACCACTACGCCCAAACAAATGATATTTTCTGACAATAACCACTGGCAATTCGGCTGGGGCAGAAGAAAAAATCGTTATAACTTTGATGAACAAGGCCAACCATTATGGGTCACATTTGGCCCTTGCGCTTCGCAACCAAAATCATTCGACATTGAAATGGCGGTGGCGGCCAAAAAAATTGCAAATGCCGCAACCAAACCGATTTATGTAGCGATGAGTGGTGGCATTGATAGCGAGCTGGTTGCCCGCACCATGGTGCAGGAAAAAATTCCATTCACCCCGTTGATTTTGAAATACGATAACGATGTCAATAAAATGGACATTGCCTATGCGTTCGAGTTTTGCAAACAGCACAATCTTACCCCTGAAGTACCAACGCTGGATATCGTCTCGTTCTTTCAAGGAAGTGTTGAAACGCCTTATATTCTTGCCAATTGCGCACACATTATGCACATGCATTTAATGCGCTATGCGGCAAGCAAAGGCGGCATGGCAGTGATTGCCGTAGGTGAGCAGCGTTATGAACGCATTGACGGCAAAATAGTCATTCCCGTCCCTATCGAACGCATTGCCGTGACACATTTCATGCAAGCGGAGCAAGTCGAAGGCGTTTCAGCTTTTTATTGCTATACCCCCGAACTGATGCTCAGCATTCTTTTGGAAGCAAAAGCGCATGGATTTGAAAACATGGATAAATTTGCGCACAACATCAAAGACACGCTGTACCACAAATTCTGGCCCGACTTGACCCATCGGCCAAAATATTCCGGTTTTGAGAATGTCGAACAGGAACGCCTGAAAGCACAACGCATGTTAAGAAAAAAATATGGCTCTAAAGTAGCCAAATACACGATACCGATATTTGAATTCGAGCATCAGCTCAACGGCGGCGCAAACGCGTTTAGTATAAAATACTAATTAAGAGTGTTTGCCGTATTTGGTGGTTTGCCATGCAAAGAAGGCAACGCCCGCAAGTACAAGGATAAGATCAATACCCATAAAAAACTCCTGTCAAAAAACCCAGATCAAGCCTGAACTGGTTTTTGCACAATACACCCATACCAGCCAAGCCCCTTATATGTCTCATAACCCGGGGTTAAAGCAAAGCCAATCGTATTTCCTTCGCTATCGGCATAACTGCCTGCGGTTTTCCCCTCGGTTTGCAATGGTATGGTTTGCTGTAAAACACCTTGACCATCGCTTGATGCAATAACCCGGTATCTACTATCGAGCAACAGACAGCGCGTGCGCGTCCGTTCATCATCGGTGAGATTGATGGAATTCACCACCGCCTGACTTTGCGTCTGCCAATCAAAGAAGATGCCTAAAACACCAACAATGTCGCCTTTGCTGTCCCCGTCTTTGCGTATAGCAGCCGAATAGGTTGCAACCAGCTTATCCTCAAGAAGCGGGTTCGACGCAACATCGACCACCGCATATTCATCACCCGTATGCGTACGCATGGCTTGCTGGAACCAGCTTTCACCTGCAACCGACGAGCCTTGAACATTACCATATTTTTCAGGACGACCCGATGCGATAACAATCCCGTTCTTATCTGCCACCCATAAATCAAGATAAACTGTGTAAGCGCCCAAAATGACGCCCAAACGACGGCTTGCGTGGTCACGAATAATGTCGGTTGGGTTTTGCGCGCAATCCACCACCGCACTATCGGTTGCCCACCAACGCACATCGCATGAACGCTCGTATAAATTACGATCAATAATATCGATCATGTTAAGCGATAAATCGGCCAAACGCTGGCCGCGCACATGGCTTACAAGGCGCTGGCCAAGTTCATTGAGCTCGCCAACGCGTTCCGCCATTTCTTCAGTCAAACTCTTGGAAATGGTCCGGATTTGTTCTGATATTTTGCGTACTTCTTCAGCAACAATTGAAAAACCCTTGCCTGCTTCGCCTGCCCTTGCCGCTTCTATCATCGCATTGAGTGCGAGGATTCGTGTAGTCGCAGTAATAACCTGAATTTCGCCTACACGTTTACTGGCAAGGTCCGAAACAGCTTGAGAAAGCTTGAGAATCCGCTCTGGCATGGATTTATCCTCAGGTTGGGGATTATTTTATGACACACACCCATAACTAAGCAAAAATTATAAAATAATAATTAAGGTTGTAAAATCATTTTTTTTAAGCCAGTGTTAGCTCCCGTGTCTTCAGGTGATGTTTTTTCACAAAACCTGTCTTTGTCCATCCTCTACACGACATGGGAAATAAAAAAATGGGAAATACAACAACAAATAAGCTGGTTGGCGGCTTGGCGGCAATTGCTGCGCTGGTCTTCACCCCACTGCAAGCGTTTGCTGAAACCGCAGCAGCGGCTCCAAATCCACTCAATAGCGGTGATACAGCATGGATGCTGTGCGCAACTGCTCTTGTTCTGATGATGACGATTCCCGCACTGGCACTGTTTTATGGCGGTCTGGTTCGCAAACAAAATGCCTTGGCAACTTCAATGCAAAGTTTTGCAACGTGCTGTCTCGTTGCAGTGCTTTGGGTTGTGGTTGGCTACAGCCTTTCCTTCACCAATGGCACTACCACCTTGCCTGATGGTTCAACTTTCATCGGTGATTTCAGCCGTCTGTTTTTTGCCGGCGTTGATCACACGGTTGCGTTTGTTCTCGGCTCCGGCCTTGATAACGCAGTCAAGACAACCATTCCCGAGCCTGTGTACATGATTTTCCAAATGACCTTTGCGATTATCACGCCGGCCCTGATTGCAGGTGCATTTGCTGACCGTATTAAATTCTCGGCATTGCTCGCATTCATGGGTGCATGGTCAATTCTGGTGTATGCACCGATTGCCCACTGGGTATGGTCACCTGCGGGTTGGCTGTTCAAGATGGGCGCGCTTGACTATGCTGGCGGTACCGTTGTGCACATCAACGCTGGTGTAGCAGGTCTTGTTGCTGCAATCATGATTGGTCGCCGCAATGCGAACAATGCGCAGCACGCTCCTTACAACGTGATTTTCAGCCTCATCGGTGCATCCTTGCTGTGGGTAGGTTGGCTTGGCTTTAACGCTGGCTCAGCCCTTGCTGCGGATGGCCGTGCTGCGATGGCTGCAACGGTTACCATCGTTGCTGCTGCAACTGCCGCGATCAGCTGGATGGCTGTGGAATGGTCCGATCGTGGCCGCCCCAGCATCTCCGGGAAAATCACCGGCGCGGTTGCTGGTCTTGTTGGCATCACCCCGGCTTCGGGCTTCGTTGATGTAACCGGCGCACTTGCAATTGGTTTTATCACTGGCGTTCTGTGCTATCTCTCTGCAACACGTTTGAAGAATATCTTCAAATACGATGACAGCTTGGATTGCTTTGGCGTTCACGGTGTGGGCGGTATTATCGGTGCAGTCTTGACCGGTATCTTTGCTTCGAAGGCGATTGGCGGCGTTGCAGGCGGCATGGATCAAGTACTCATCCAGTTGGCTGCAATCGGCGCAACCATCGCCTGGTGCTCGATTGTGTCCTTCATCATCCTCAAGATCGTCGATATGACCATCGGCCTTCGCGTGGATGCTGAAACCGAACAGCGCGGCCTTGATGAAATGCTCCACGGCGAGCAAATCCACTAATTAGTCCTTATAAATCAAGGACTTTAGCTTTAAACCGGCCTCCCCCATCGGAGGCCGGTTTTTTGTTAAGAAATACGCTAATTCATTGACTTATGCGGCCTATTTTCAGTATGGTCTGCGCCTAAAATCAATTTAGGACAGTAATAAAATGGCAAAAGTTAAAAATGCAATTCAGATGGTAAGCTCCGAAGGCACGGGCTTTTTTTACACAACCAAAAAGAACCCACGCAAAGCTGAAAAGCTGAAACTGAAGAAGTATGATCCGGTAAAGCGCAAGCACGTTGAATTTACCGAAAGCAAGATCTCACGCGCGAAGAAGTAAGCTTCTTCTGCCAGCATGAATTAGCTTTATGAATTATAGGCATCATTTTCATGCTGGCTCGCTTGCCGATATCGTCAAGCATATCACCCTATCCCATCTTTTAATACGGCTTCATCAAAAGCCGGCGCCGTTTTGCGTGATTGATACCCATGCGGCAGCTGGCCTTTATGACCTAACCCATGCGAATGCAGAAAAGACAGGCGAAGCGCAAGCGGGTATCATCCCCTATTTAAAACTGCCGCCAGAGCAAACCCATGCGCCATTTCGCGCTGTATTAGACAAATATGGTAAAAACACCTATCCCGGTTCGCCTGCCATCGTTCAACATTATCTTCGTGAACAGGATAAATTAGTAGCGATTGAAAAACACCCTGAAGAAGCTGCAAAACTTCAATCCATGCTGGGTTATGATAAACGCATGACCATTCATACGCGTGATGCGTGGGATGCCATGCGTGCGCTCATCCCCACGCCGGAAAAACGGTTATTGGTGTTTATTGATCCACCTTATGAGCAGCCGGATGAAAACGAACAGGCCTTTGCCGCCATCAAAGGAGCGCATGCGAAAATGGCGCATGCGGTATTTGCCCTGTGGTACCCATTAAAAGACGCGGTGGAAACAGGGATATTGCAGGAACGATTTGCCGCCAGCGGCATCAAGAAGATATTACGCGCTGATGTCCCATTCTCGAACAAGACACTCCCGAACAAAATGAATGGTAGCGGGATGATCATCATTAACCCGCCCTATCAAATTGAAAATGATTTACGCGCAGCCTATGCAGCACTTATGCCGCTATGTGCGCCAGATACCAAGCCAGCAATTATCGATTGGTTGGCCGGCGAATGATTACGGAAACATCGCTACGCCATCAATGCCTGTGGTCTCCGGCAATCCGAACATCACGTTCATATTCTGCACAGCTTGGCCCGATGCACCTTTCACAAGGTTATCTTCGGCGGCGATAATAATCGCTCTGCCCGAAATGCGGTCTGCCGCAACGCCGATCATGCACAGGTTGCTGCCGCGCGTATGCCGCGTTGCAGGGATACTGCCGAACGGCAGCACCTTCACGAATGCCTCGCCCTTATAGGTTTTTTCAAGCTCCGCATGTAAATCCTGCGCGGTTTTACCTGCCGCCAGCTTTACATAAATGCTTGATAAAATACCGCGGTTCATCGGCATCAAATGCGGCGTAAAGTTCACCGTAACAGGTGTTCCCGCAGCATCGCTTAAACCCTGTTCGATCTCCGGCGTGTGACGATGATTGGCAAGACCATAGGCATGAATGCCCTCGCCCACTTCGGCATATAGACTGCCCTGCTTGGCTTCGCGGCCTGCGCCCGTTACGCCCGACTTGCTGTCGATGATGATATCATCCTTGGAAATCAGCTTGGCTTTCAGCAATGGGATAAGCGGCAATTGCGCGGAGGTTGGATAACATCCGGGGTTTGCCACCAGCCGCGCCTTTTGAATTTGCGCACGATAAACTTCGGTAAGCCCATATACGGCTGATTTTTGCAATTCCACCGCCCGGTGCGCATGCCCATAGGTGGATGCATAGGTTTCCACATTCGAAAGCCGGAAATCTGCCGATAAATCGATGATTTTTACGTTTTTGGGCAATGCTGCGATGACTTCCTGCGTAGTGCCATGTGGCAAACAGCAGAACACCAAATCAATCTTGGTAAAATCCACTGCATCAATCTTTACCAGCGTGGGCAGGTTTTCAAACGCCAGATGCGGCAATACCGCAGCGATATTCTGGCCTGCATTCTTTTCAGCCGTTAATGCTACAATATCGGCATTCGGGTGACGTACCAGAAAACGCAGTAGCTCCGCGCCCGTATATCCACTTGCACCCAAGATTGCGATTTTGATTTTCTGAACTGTTCCCATAACCCTATTCCACATAATAAATTTTCGAATGCCCAAAAGAAAAGGGCGCCATTTCTGACGCCCTTTTTTCCAGATCTGGAAAGATACGCGTCAGCGTTTGCTGAACTGGTAGCGGCGACGTGCTTTCGCGCGGCCGTACTTCTTACGTTCAACCATACGTGAATCGCGGGTCAAGAGACCAGCTTTCTTCAAAACGGTACGCAATTCAGGGTCAAGATAGGTCAATGCGCGGCTGATACCGTGCTTAACGGCACCTGCTTGGCCTGAAAGACCACCGCCAGCAACCAATACTTCAACATCGTATTGGCCAGCGCGGTTTGAAACACCGAATGGCTGTTGCACAATCATCTGCAACACGGGGCGTGCGAAATATACCTTCACATCGCGGCCATTGATGGTGATCTTGCCTTTACCTGGCTTTACCCATGTACGAGCGGTTGCATCTTTGCGGCGGCCGGTTGCGTAAGCACGGCCTTTTGCATCAACGCGGATTTTGGCGATCTTGGCTGGCTCTTCCTTTTTGGGGCGGAGCGCTTCGATTTCAGTGATAGCTTTAATAGCAGCGGTCATTTAGCGATCCTCTTATTCTTGGGATTAGCAGCAGCAAAATTGTACACGGTTGGTTGTTGTGCTTCATGGGTATGCTTAGGACCCTTGAACAAACGCAAATTGGTCATTTGCTTACGGCCAAGTGGACCGCGTGGCAACATGCGTTCAACCGCCTTTTGAATGGCGCGCTCCGGGAAACGGCTGTTCAGGATGTAGCCCATGGTGCGCTCCTTGATACCGCCCGCATAACCGGTGTGGTAATAGAACACTTTCTTCTTCAGCTTATCACCAGTCAACTTCACCTTTTCAGCATTGATGATGATGACGTTATCGCCGCAATCAACGCTTGGAGAAAAAGTTGGTTTATTCTTGCCGCGCAAAATGGTTGCAACTTCAGCAGCAAGACGGCCCAGAACAACGCCGTCGGCGTCAATCAAGATCCACTTTTTTTGCGCAGGCGCGTCTTCAACGCGCATCGCAAAAGATTTCATATCGTTTATTTTCATATGTTTACACCTGTGTTTTAAAACGTGCAGTGTTTATAGGGGATAATTGCGGCTCACGTCAATAAAAACATGCATTTTTAGTGTGTGGTAATATAATACCGCACACTGTGATGCTTTTATTGGGTTATTATAGCGCTGCGGTTAAACGTGGCGGTCTTGTTTATGAATTTTAATGGTCGCATAGCCGCCGCGCTTCGGGTCAAACGAAACCGTGCAACGTGTGCCGACTTTGGCAATTTCTGCGCCCGCTTCCTGAATCATGCGGTGCAAAACAGCAAGCCCGCCAAATGGGCGGCCATTTTCACATAAATCTGTGGGTCTATCGAATTTGATTGAAATAGCATTGCGTCTTTCACCAACTGCGACGCGTGCATTTGCACCTACTTCATCAAACGGAACAATATGCTCTTCCAATACAACTTCGCCCTCTACAACATTCATTGATAAGCCCCATAAAAATGTGTTTGCAGAAGAAGAATATCACAAAAAAATGAAAGTATTCGCAAGCTTCACTTCATCGATGACGTTAACCACGTGCGGTAAGCATCGTTAACTTCACTGACGTTTAACGCAACAATACACGGCGTTTCATAGGAATGCAGCGAAAGCACAGCCGCCTCCACTGCTTTGAATTTATCATGGGTGGTTTTTAAAATAAGCACCGCTTCGTCATCGCTGCGCATGTGCCCTTCCCATGTGTAAACCGATTTCATCGCGGGGAATATGTTGGCGCAGGCTGCCAATTTATTCTCCACAACTGCACGGGCAATGCTTTCTGCCTCGCTGGCATCTTTGCAGGTTACATAAATGAAGATGATGCTGGATGTATTATCAGACATTTACGGCTTATGTATTAGGTCTTATTGTAGTCGTTATTCTAATCTATCATACGTGTTCAGGCCAGAACTCTTCTCGGAGAAACCTCATGAAAAATGCTCTTCTGATTACAGCATTACTGATTGCATGCGGGGGCATATCTGGTTGCACACAGCAGCCATCTGCGATTGATTGGGTGGATATGTGTTCACGCCAGAACGCAAAGTTTTCTGATATTGCCGCATGCGCCAAACAAAATCGCACTGCAAGCTGTATCCAAAGCGGCTATTGCTCCACCGATGATGATGCGATCATCGCCTATGCCGATAGCCTTGCGGCATCTGTGAAGAAACGCAACCTGAGTGATGAAGAAGCCAAACGCAAATGGCTGGATTTCCGGTTTAACCGCAAAGAAGCGCAACAAAGCCGGATGTTACAAGAACGCGCTATCATGGAAGCGCAGCGCCCCATCACCTGCACCCGCAACGGGCCCTATACGCATTGTTTTTGAAATAAATGGTCGGAACGACAGGATTTGAACCTGCGACCCCAAGTCCCCCAGACTTGTGCGCTACCAGGCTGCGCCACGTTCCGAATTGGTAAGGCTTTTTAGTTAAGCGAGGGTTGTTATAGCCAAAAGAACGGGTTCTGGCAAATGGCTTACAAAATCAATTAAATTCGCATGTCCCAGCGAAAGCTGGGACCCAGTTATTTCCATAATAATACTGGACGCCAGCTTACGCTGGCGCATGCCAGACTAGGCGGTAATCCCGACATTCAGCATATCGCGCAGCGCCATCATCTCCGCCAAAATACCCAGCAATTCCTTTTTCTTTTCGGCTGAAATGGCGGGAACTTCCGCTTCTTCCGCATCAAGGCGTTTAACCGGCCCTTCATCATCGCCATCATCTTGACTGAAATCTTCTTCTTCGAATACTTCAAAAGACGCTTCAACGCTGGCTTCAACAGCTGGCGCAGCTGCTGCCACAACTGGCTCAACCACGGGTAATGATAACATCGGCAACCCTTCCACGACTGGCGGTTGCAAATCGAATTCCAGCGCTTGAGCTGCGGGTTGTGCCATTACAGCCTTGGCATCTTCCACCATATCATCTGCCATATCATCCAAGCTTGGCGCGGCAGGATTGATGATGCGAATAGGTTCGATGGGTGATGCGATTTCCTGATGGATTTGCGTTACCGCAAACAGGCTTTTTTCCATCTGGTCGGTGGATGTGTTTTGATCTTCCTCGATACGAACTGTGCTTTGTTCAAATGCGTCGCCGAATTGAATTTCGCCCGCACGTTCCGCAATCTGCCCGCCAATGGAGCCATAAGCCATGGCAAGCGCCGATGGCGCAGCCGATGCGGCTTGCAGGAATGATGTAATCGAAAGCGGCGCTGCCGCCTGCAATGCTTGCTCAAACGGGAAGTTTGGTATACCGGCACCCGCATTATTATATTGGGGGTTTGCATAAGGCACAAAGTTGGCAACGGCGGCGGCGCGTTTTTCTTTTAATAAACGCTGCACGCCCTTAATCGTATAACCCTGCTTATACAGATAGTTTTTGATGCGCTTTAAAAGTTCAATATCTTCGGGGCGATAATACCGGCGGCCACCCCCGCGCTTTAACGGACGGATCTGGCCAAATTTGCTTTCCCAAAAACACAGCACATGCTGCGGCACATCGATCTCTTCGGATACTTCGCTGATGGTGCGAAACGCGTGAGAAGATTTTCGTTCAGAATGTTCGTGACCATCATGGACAACATCACCGAAATCGGTGGATGCTTCGTGTGCTGATGATGACAGATCCATTGAACGACCTCCTTGATTTCTTATTTTTTAATTTTTTTAGGCTTTGGTTTCTGTGTTTTTCTGATTGATGCGGTCTTTCAAAACATGCGATGCGCGGAACACCAATACGCGGCGTGGCTTGATGGGCACTTCTTCCCCTGTCTTGGGGTTGCGACCAACACGTTCGTTTTTCTGGCGAACAGCAAACGTGCCAAAGGATGACAGCTTCACCGTATCATCGGCGATGAGCGCAAGGCTGATTTCCTCAAGAACGGTTTCCACCAGCACAGCGGATTCATTGCGCGACAGGCCAACTTCCTGATACACAGACTCGCTTAAATCCGCGCGCGTTATGGTTCGTTCTGTTTGATGTTCGGTCATATCAGCACCTCTCGATTCAGGTATATTTATCAAGATGGTAAACTGATTTGGGTGATTTGGAGAAGAAAAAAACGCGGCTCGGCTAAACCCTAGGATTTACCAGCGGAGCAGCACGGCGCCCCATGTGAATCCCCCGCCCAAGGCTTCCAAAACCATGAGCTGCCCCGGCTTGAACTTGCCCGCCGATACTGCGCTGGCAATCGCCAGGGGGATGGATGCGGCGGAGGTATTGCCGTGTTTATCAACGGTCACAATAACCTTTTCCATCGGCATAGAAAGTTTCTCGGCAGTAGCGTTCAGAATACGCAAATTGGCTTGGTGCGGCACCAGCCAATCAAGGTCGGCAATCGACATATTATTTGAACCAAGCGCATGCAGCACCACATCGGCCATATGGTCAACCGCATGGCGGAACACTTCGCGGCCCTGCATTTTTATGCTGCCAACATTTTTGCTGGTGGATGGACCGCCATTCACATACAGCAAATCATGCTGACGCCCATCAGAGAACAAGTGGGATGATAAAATACCGCGATCATTCATATCGCCCTTGCCGCTTTCGGCCTGCAGCACTACCGCGCCCGCGCCATCGCCAAACAGAATACAGGTGGTGCGATCATTCCAATCGAGCAAACGGCTCATGGTTTCCGCGCCAATCACCAGCGCCTTGCGGATTAGCCCGCCTTTGATCATCTGGTCGGCAACGGTGAGCGCATAAATGAAGCCGGAGCATACCGCCTGTACGTCGAATGCAAAGCCGCGCGTCATACCCAAATTCATTTGCACGCGCGTGGCGGTGGCAGGAAATGTTTCATCAGGCGTTGTGGTGGCAACAATAATGGCATCAATTGCATCAATACCAAGCCCTGCATGGGTCAATGCGGCCTGCGCAGCTTTGGTTGCAAGGTCAGATGTTTTTTCGCCTTCGGCGGCGACATGGCGCTGTTTGATACCGGTGCGCTGGGTAATCCATTCATCATTGGTTTCAACGCGCGCTGCGATTTCCGCATTGGTCAGAATTTTTTCAGGAAGCGCGGAACCAACACCTTTGATAACTGAACGCAACACAGTCATGGGAGTATTTCACCTTCAATGGCTTTGGGCGCAGCATTTGCACCGCTGTTTGGAAGCGCGCCGTAAAGTTTTGCAAATTCGTCTTTAATGCGTTCGTTCAGGCCTTCTTCAATCAATTGTGCAGCAACGAGTACGGAGTTGGTAAAGCCGCGCGCATCGGTTCCGCCGTGGCTTTTTACGCACACGCCCTGCAACCCGACCAGCATCGCGCCGTTATAAGCGCGGGGATCCATGCGTGCTTTCATTTGCATGAATGCACCTCGGGCCAACAACGCGCCCAGTTTGGCAAGCAGCGAAGACTGTAATGCTTCCTTTAAAAAGTTCGAGCAAAGCTTGGCTGTGCCTTCAATCGTTTTCAATGTGATGTTACCGGTAAACCCATCGGTCACCACCACGTCCACATCACCATGTGGGATTTGATCGGCTTCAATATAGCCGATGAATTTTCCATGCAGCGGCGTTTCACGTAAAATGGCGGCAGCAGCGCGCAATTCATCATGCCCCTTCATTTCTTCACTGCCAATGTTCAAAAGGCCTACGCGCGGCGTTTGAATACGCAAGGCTGCACGTGCATACAGCGTGCCCATAATTGCAAATTGTACAAGGTTATCCGCGTCGCATTCCAAATTCGCGCCCATGTCCAACATCACACTTCGGCCAGTCATGGTTGGCACGGTTGAAACAATTGCGGGGCGATCAATACCAGGAAGCGAACCCAGCACAAGGCGCGCCAACGCCATCAATGCGCCGGTGTTACCTGCGCTCACGATACCTTGGGCTTGGCCGTCGGCCACCGCATTAATCGCAAGCCGCATGCTGGAATTGCGGCCCTGACGCAGCGCGGCAGATGGCTTCATATCGCCTGGAATAAAATCCGGTGTATGATGGAAAATAGCGTTTGCAAGGTTAGCATGACGCGCGATAAGCGGGCGCACGCGCGCTTCATCACCAAAGATGCGGAATTTGATATTGGGGTTGATAATCAGCGCTGCTGCGGCACCATCAATAACCGCATCGGGCGCTTTGTCCCCGCCCATAGCATCAAGCGCAATGATTGTCGGCTGAGGCATATATAATCCCGAATTGGGAGACCAACAGAAAACTTAAAACGTACTGCGAATTAGGCAGCAGCCTTATCCTGCTTGCTATTAACCTGACGGCTATCGTAATAGCCACATGAACCGCACACATGGTGTGGGCGTTTGATTTCACCGCAATTGGCGCATTCGGATGTGCCAACAGCTTTCAATGCGTGGTGCGAGCGGCGCATGTTGCGCACTGACTTGCTGGTTTTTCTCTTTGGAACTGCCATATCGGTAACCTTTACTGTTTAAAATCGTGATGTTTATTACCTAAGCAGCAGGGGAAAAGCAAGAACATCCTTCACTTGCGTCGATATTAACATTTTTATTAATAAATACACGGGTTTCTAATCAAACAAGCATGCCAAACCGTCAACAAAAAACTTGGTTTTTCACTGTTTTCACCATATTTGATGTGTTTCACGTGAAACATTTTTTATAAGCGATTGTTCTGCCAACGCTTTTCAAAAACAGCTACTTGTCTTTTTTATCATTCTTTTTGTCACGGAATTCCGCAAGCACCGCGAAGGGATTTATCGGCTTTTCCCCCACCCCCACCTTGGCATTTTTTGGAACTTCGAACGTAGCGCCGGGTTTGCGCGGATGCGGGTCTATCGCCAATGCCAGATGCTGCGCAGTCAATTCACCCAAATCAATATCGCCATTTGCGGAAATAGGTTCTGGCGAATTGTCATCATCAATGTCCATTTCATCCGCTTTTGGAATGGTATCAGGACGCGCATAATAGGCCGTAAATTCTTCTTCCACCAATGCTTCAAACGGTTCCAATGTTACAACGCAATCCTGCACAACATTAGCTTTAAAATGGCCCTTCACTTCTACCATTTCGCCGGAGTGAATGCGTTGCAAACGCAACTTTGCTTCAAGGCTTTTCAGCGCAACAAGCCCCATGCGTTTGGCTAATGCCTCCAGCTCTTCTTCATTCGCTTCGATGCGTTCATCCATTTCATGGCTGCGCAATTTATCAACGGGAAATAGCCGTGAAAATTCAACTTCGGGTTCATGCATAAAATGGGTTCCTTAAATCGCCTTAAACGAAATTTTGCCATCTAAGATATCTGGCGTGGGCTGCGCGGCGAGTATTTGCGCTTGTGCTTCAATATAGTCACGCATCATGTCCAGTTTGGCAAGATCTGTTGATGACGCACCATACAGGTTACGATCTAGCGCGCGGAGAATTTCTTTTTTATCGGCACTGTTTAGCGCAGCTTCATAGGCATTCATCCGGCCATAAAACCCTTCCATAAAATGTTTCATGCGTTTGACAACACCCACATCACCCACACCCATTTCGCGCAGCGTACGGTCTAAATCACTCACCATAAAATCCATCAGCGCTTGCTTAACTTCCTGCCCCTCGCCCTTTAAACGGCGCATCACCAGCAGCATATGCAGGATAAGGGATTCAAATCGTGTCTCGAAATCATCACTTAGACCAAAACGAATAAAAAAATCTTTTGAGCGCGCCTGCGCCATGATAGCGCCATAAAGCAACGCGATTTTATGCGCATCCGGTTCATTTTTCAGAAAGAGTTTGAAAAAGCTTTTCATAAGGGTATGTTCTACCAAAATCATATTGATGTTTTCCATGGTTATCTTTCAATTCCTTACCACTACTGCGGCCATCTTGATGCTGGGGTTAACCCTTGCATCATGCACCCCAACGGTTGCCAAGCGCGGCAACACGATTGAGGACGATCAATTGCAGCAAATCAAAATCGGTGAAAGCACCAGAGAAGATGTGGCCAAGGTTTTGGGAACGCCAACGCAAATGGCAACCTTTGATGACAAGACATGGTACTACATCGGCCAGCGCACCGAAAAAGAAGCCTTCTTTGATCCAGAGTTGAAGGAACAAAAAATCGTTACCGTTGAGTTTACGCCGGAAGGAAAAGTTTCATCCGTGAACAAATCCGGCGCGGAACTTGCGCGCAACATCGACCCTGTTTCGGGTAAGACACCCACCTATGGAAAAGACATCACCATCTTACAGCAATTGCTTGGCAATATTGGCCGCCCGAGCGTGCCCAAGGGTAAAGAAGGCAGATAATTTAGTTTTGATTTTTATTCCGCAACCATTTGTTCAGGTTCGCCGCGCTGCGCTATCCACGACTTTATGTCCTGAATAATTTTTGCCAAATCGCGCTTCAGTACTGCGAAATTTGCTGAACGCTCCAGCGTTTCTTCATCCATATAAAGTGCGCGGTTTATTTCCAGCTGGACGCTGTGAAATCCGGCACGCGGATGGCCGTAGCGATGCACAATTTCAACGCCCTTATAAGGGTCATTATGCGCAACCGAATATCCCAGACGCTTGATAGCATCGGTAAGAACATGGATAAATTCAGGTTCGGATGATGCGCCATCACGGTCACCCAAAATAAAATCCGGACGTGCCTTCACCGCCATATGTGACGGCATAGAATGACAATTGATATGCCACACAGCACCGAACTGGCTATGCACATCATTGATGAGTTTTTTGAGTAGCGCATGATATGGCGTATAGCATTCCTGCAAGCGCTTTTGAATTTCTTCGGCCGATAGTTTGTTGGCATAAACCGCCTGACCACGGCACAAATGACGGATAAGTCCATACCCTGCAAAGCTGCGTTCTGTTGGTTCCAGCGCAAAGGGTAGCGTGCCGGAAATCATCGTCGGATCCAAATCATCGATCGCGCGATTGACATCAATATAACTGCGCGTGAAATTTGCTTTCATGAGCGTTGCGCCAAGTGATGGCGCAAACGAAAATAATTCATCCACGTAGCTGTCTTCGGTTTGGCGCAGCCAGAATTGCGGAACAATATAATGAAAATCCTCAGGATACATGCTGCCGCTATGCGGGCTATCCAACACTAATGGCGCTGCACTGCTCTGCGGGATGCTTACATCTATCATCGCGTTGGATAACACATTGCGCATTATTTTGTTACCATACAGCCGGGGCTGTTACAGGTTGCATTTTTTACCATGAATGCACCGCATTTGGGGCACTGCACGGTATCCTGCACAGGAATTTGCGGATTAACCGGCTTTGTATCGGTCACGGCGGAAGAAAACGGCGCAGCCTTGGGTTTATCTTCGCGCGCCATGCGGCGCACGCCGCTGACCACAATTATTGCCAATATGCCAAAGATTATCCATTGCATGCGCGTATTCTAAAACCATATTGCGAAACTGTCACGCGCCTTATACCGTTTATTTATGAACGAGAGCGCTTCATCTTTTATAACCGTAGAAACACGGTATGGCAAATTCATGGTCAATCGCCATGATGTGTTTGTCGGCAAATCACTGATTCATTATGGCGAATACATTGAGCATGAGTGGCTGCTTATGCAGCGCTTCATCAATCTGGGCGATTGCGTTGTGGATGCCGGCGCAAATATTGGCGGGTTCTCACTCCCCATGGCACACAAGGTTGGAATTGCCGGAAAGGTTCACGCATTTGAGCCACAGCCCGTTTTAAATCACTGCCTTAAACAAAACGCCGCGATAAACAATCTAACCCAGCTTATCCCGCACATTGAGGGGCTGGGCGAAACAGCAGGCATGATTGAAACTGCCGTCCCCGATTATGACAAAGCCAATAACCTTGGCGCGTTTTCGTTTGATACGGTTGGTGATGATTTAAACATAAAGGTTATTACGCTGGATAGTTTGAACCTTCCCAAAATCTCATTCATCAAAATGGATATTGAAGGAATGGAACTTAGCGCATTAAAAGGCGCAGCCAAAACAATCGCGCGCGACCGGCCGGTGATGTATGTGGAAAACGACAAGATGGATGGCGCATCAGCCCTTATTCAATGGTTGCAAGGCCAACGCTATCGGTTGTGGTGGCATACCGCACGGCTGTTTAATCCGGATAACTACAATAAAGTTTCAGAAAATATTTTTCGCGGATTTCGCACCGTGAATATGATTTGTCTGCCGATGGAACGCATTGATTTATTGCCCCTTATCCCAACAGTATTAAAGCCAGTGATTGACGGGGAAGACACTCAGCGCATGCTGGATGGCACAATTGATAGTTATTGTTTTTAACTATCCCATAAATTATCTGCGACCACGTTTTTTTGGCTCGAACCGTTTGGATGCGCGCGGCACGGGAGCCGCAATACCCAGTTCCTTTGCTTCGAGCCGGTGAATTTCATCACGCAGACGCGCTGCTTCTTCAAATTCCAGATTACTTGCAGCTTCCATCATCTGCTCATTCAGCGCCTTTAAATGTGCCTTCATATTATTGCCCACCAGCGCGCCCTCTTCCACGCTAGTATCCACGCTTAAATAATCGCGCTCATAGGCGGAATGTAGAATATCACCGATTTGCTTCTTGATGGTTTCAGGCGTGATGTTATGCGCAATATTATATTCTTTTTGCTTATCGCGGCGGCGATTGGTTTCATCAATCGCAGCTTGCATACTTTTGGTGATACTATCTGCATATAAAATCGCGCGTCCATCCACATTACGTGCCGCGCGGCCAATGGTTTGAATAAGCGATGTACGGGAACGCAAATACCCTTCTTTATCCGCATCCAAAATAGCGACCAAACCGCATTCCGGAATATCAAGACCTTCGCGCAGCAAGTTAATGCCAATCAGAATGTCATATACCCCCAAGCGCAAATCACGAATGATTTCGATGCGCTCCAGCGTTTCAACATCGCTGTGGATGTAGCACACCTTTAATCCCGCATCGCCCATATATTCGGTAAGTGCTTCCGCCATTTTTTTGGTAAGCGTGGTAACCAGAACGCGCAAACCCTTTTCAACCACGCGGCGGCATTCGGCCAATAAATCATCCACCTGATGTTCGGTTGGACGAATAATAACGGGAGGGTCAGTCAGCCCGGTGGGGCGTACAATTTGCTCTGTGAACACACCGCCTGTTTGATTAAGTTCCCAAGGGCCGGGCGTTGCAGACACATAAATGGTTTGCGGACGAAATGCCTCCCATTCCTCGAACTTCAATGGCCGGTTATCAATACACGATGGCAAGCGAAAACCGAATTCCGCCAGCGTGGATTTACGCGCATAGTCGCCCTTATACATTGCGGAGAGCTGAGGAACCATGACGTGGCTTTCATCCAAAATCAGCAACGCATTTTTTGGAAGATATTCAAACAGGGTTGGCGGCGCTTCGCCGGGTTTGCGGCCCGTTAAATAGCGCGAATAGTTTTCGATACCCGCGCAGCTTCCCGTCGCTAGCATCATTTCCACATCAAACTGGGTGCGCTCGCCAATGCGTTGCGCTTCGATCAACTTGCCAGCCTGTGTAAATGCCTCCACCTGCTCTTTCGCATCCCGTTTGATTTGGGCAATTGCCTGATTAATCGTGGGTTTTGGTGTTACGTAGTGGCTGTTAGCATAAAGCTTGACCAAATCGAGTGCGGCGATTTTTTCGCCGGTGAGCGGGTCAACTTCCGTGATACTTTCCAACTCATCACCAAAGAACGACAATCGCCATGCGCGGTCTTCCAAATGCGATGGGAATATTTCAACAATATCACCGCGCACACGGAAGAAGCCGCGACCAAAACTGTCATCGTTGCGCTTATAATGCATTTCAACAAGGTGCCGAAGCACATCATCACGCGACTTTGCCTCGCCCTTTTGCAATACCAGCGTCATGTTGCTATAGGATTCAACCGAGCCAATACCGTAAATACAAGATACCGATGCAACGATAATCACATCATCACGTTCCAGCAGCGCGCGCGTGGCCGAATGGCGCATACGGTCAATCTGTTCATTCACGCTCGATTCTTTTTCAATATAGGTATCGGTGCGCGGGACATAGGCTTCGGGCTGATAGTAGTCGTAATAGGACACAAAGTATTCAACCGCGTTATTCGGGAAGAATGATTTCATCTCCCCGTAAAGCTGGGCCGCAAGTGTTTTGTTGGGGGCAAGAATGAGCGTGGGGCGCTGCACCTGCTGAATGACATGCGCAATCGTGAATGTTTTTCCTGAACCGGTAACGCCCAATAATACCTGGTCACGCGTTTCAGCGCTCAAGCCTTCCAATAGCTCCGCGATTGCCTGCGGTTGGTCACCTGCCGGCGTGTAATCCGAGACCAGCTCGAACTTCTTGCCGCTTTCGGGGCGGAATTCCGGCCGGATTACGTCAGCCATGATAGGAAAAGCGGTTGGATTGGACATAAGGCAGTTTACCTTTATGAAATAGCTCTTGCAGCAATTTTATTAGGCTTCATATTGGTGGGACTGGTTGATTTCTCAAGTGTTTTCCCGAAAGTTTTAAGGCCCATGTCCACTCTTGTACGTATTGCTCCCTCCCCCACTGGATTTTTGCATGTAGGAAATGTACGCACCGCGCTCATGAACTGGCTGTTCACGCGTAAGCAAGGCGGCAAATTCATGCTACGGTTGGATGACACGGATATGGAGCGTTCAACGCAGGCTTTTGCCGATGCAATTGAACGCGATTTCAAATGGCTGGGCTTAAGCTGGGATTTATTCGCCAAACAATCGGACCGCTTTGCGCGCTATAACGAAGTGTTAGAACAGTTCAAGGCAGCGGGCCGTGCCTATCCATGTTTTGAAAATCAGGAAGAATTGGCGCTCAAGCGCAAATCGCAACTCAGCCGCGGGATGCCGCCGATTTATAACCGCGACGCATTAAAACTGACCAAAGAAGAAATCGCTGCAAAGATTGCCGCAGGCCAGAAACCCCATTGGCGCTTTAAGTTAAATGATACACCCGTTGTGTGGGATGATTTGGTGCAAGGCCATAAATCCTTTGCGGGCGGCGCACTCAGCGACCCCGTTTTGGTGCGCGAAGATGGCGTGCCGCTTTATACCTTCTGTTCAGTAGTTGACGATGCGGATATGAAAATCACCCACGTTATTCGCGGCGAAGATCACGTGGCGAATACCGCCGTGCAAATCCAGATTTGGGAAGCGATGAACGCGCCTGTTCCTACCTTCGCGCATTTGCCGCTTATTACCCTCGCCAGCGGTGAAGAGCTTTCCAAACGTCTGGGTAGTATGAGTGTTGCGGGTCTGCGTGACGAAATGGGCGTTGAGCCCTTGGCGATTGCCAGCCTTCTTGCCAAAACCGGAACATCGGATCCAATTGAAGCAGCCAATAGCATGGATGAATTGGTGAATAGCTTCGATTTCAAGAAAATTGGCCGCTCGCCCCCAAAATTTGATACCAAGGATTTGATGCGGATTAACGCACGCATTATTCATCATATGAGTTATGCGCAGGCTGCGCCGCGTCTTGCCGCAATGGGGTTAAGTGCAGTTGATGAAACATTCTGGAACGCGGTTCACCAGAATATGACCCAGTTCAACGAGATTAAAAACTGGTGGCAGATTACGAATGAAAAACTTAGCCCTAAAATTGAAGATGCGGAATTTATCAAGCAAGCTGCTGCATTATTGCCCGCCGCGCCATGGGATGAAACCACATGGGGCACATGGACCAAAGCATTAGGTGCGGCAACAGGGCGTTCAGGCAAACAATTATTCATGCCGCTGCGCCTTGCGCTAACAGGACAAGAACACGGGCCTGAAATGAAGATGATGTTGCCGTTGATTGGCGAAGTACGCGCAAAGGCTCGTCTTGCTGGACAGACCGCATAAAGGTTTCGAAATGCAGCTTTATAATACTCTTACCCGTACAAAAGAAAACTTCACGCCATTGGATGCAAAGAATGTGCGCATGTATGTGTGCGGACCAACGGTGTATGACTTCGCACATCTTGGCAATGCACGGCCTGTGGTGGTGTTTGATACGCTGTACCGCATATTGAAATCGCATTATCCGAAGGTCACATACGTTCGCAACATCACGGATGTGGACGATAAGATCATGGCAAAAGCCAAAGAAACCGGCGAGCCGATTGATAGCATCACAACGCGTACAACCAAAGCGTATCATGATGATATGGCTGCACTGCTAGCGCTGCCGCCGGATATTGAACCGCGTGCTACTGCGCACATTCCGCATATGCTCGCGCTGATTGCTAGGCTAATTGAAAAAGGCCATGCCTACGCAGTAGATGGTCATGTATTATTCAATGTGCCATCGATGCCAAATTACGGCGAGTTATCACGCCGTTCACGCGATGAATTGATTGCAGGCGCACGCGTAGAAGTTGCGCCATATAAGAAAGACGCAGCTGACTTTGTATTATGGAAACCATCGGCTCCTGACCAAGTGGGATGGGATAGCCCCTATGGCCGTGGCCGGCCCGGTTGGCATATTGAATGCTCCGCGATGGCAAAGGAACATTTGGGGGAAACATTTGATATTCACGGCGGGGGATTGGATTTAATCTTCCCGCACCATGAAAACGAAATCGCGCAAAGCCGCTGCGCGCACAATGATGCCCCGCTGGCAAAACTGTGGATGCATAATGGGTTCCTGACCATCAACAATGATAAAATGAGCAAATCATTAGGGAATTTCTTCACGGTTCGCGATTTGCTTTCGATCGCGCCCGGGGAAGCATTACGGCTTGCGCTGCTTACCGCGCATTACCGCCAGCCGCTGGATTTCAGCGAAGATGCATTAAAGAAAGCCAAGCATACACTGGATGGATGGTACGGCGCATTGCGCAACAGCAAGGACATTCCGGTTGATAAAACCATTCCTGCCCCTGCTGCATTCACACAAGCCATGGATGATGATTTGAATACGCCGCAGGCATTCGCTATTTTGCATGATTTGGTATCGCAGCTCAATAAAACGCCGGATACAAAAACCAAATCGGCTTTCGTGAATGCCGCAAACCTCATCGGGTTCCTGACCCAGGATGCTGAAAGCTGGATGCGCGGGCCAAGCGCTGGCGGGATGGATGAGCAAAAAATCATCGCCCTTATTGCAGCACGCAAGGATGCAAAGGCCGCCAAGAACTTTGCCGAGGCTGACCGCATCCGCAAAGAATTGCTGGATAGCGGCATTATTCTTGAAGATAAAGCCAATGAAACGCTGTGGAGGCGTGTATAAACACGCTTGAATCCCACTAGTATCACGCGTTTTGTTTGTATAAGATTTGCTATCTTCATTAACCGGAGCATGCCATGCAACCCACTCGTTCTGATAATCAACTTGGTTTCAACCTCATCGAAGCAGCGTTGGTGCTGGGCATAGTAGGGCTCGTCATCGGTGGTATTTTTGCTGCATGGGGTAATGTGGAATCCCAGCAACGTGTGCGCCGCGCAGCCGATATGACCACAACCATCGTCCAGCAAATCCGCACCACCTATGCTGCACGCACGACATTTGATGCAACCGACACCGCGAGCGGCGCGACCTTTACACAAGCATTAATTGCTGCAAACTTAATTCCTGTTGAATATCTTTCAGGCACAACATTAAAAAATCCATGGGGTGGCGATACACTGATTACGCCAAACACCACGGGTATGAACGTAAGCTATAGCCTGGTTAGAAGATCAGACTGTCTCAAGCTTGCTCAGGCTATTCTCAGCACTGGCAAGACCCAAGGTCTTACAGATATCAGCGGGCAAGCAATTACCAACACCACGCAGTTTTCAACGATTTCAGGTTCGATTTGCGCGACGGATCCTGCAACGCTCAATCTGTTCTTCCTTTTGAAGGCAAACTAAACACCCCATTTTTTAGTACAACGTGAGCGCCACACCCACCATCATTCTGGTTCGCCCACAAATGGTCGAGAATATCGGCACGACTGCGCGCGCGATGATGAATTGTGCGCTGCCGAATTTACGGCTTGTTGAGCCGCGCGACCCATGGCCACTTTCCAATACTTTACAGGAACGGATTGATGCGACATCTGCAGGCGCAACCGATATTCTCAAACAAACCAAAATATATCCAACAACGCAGGAAGGCGTTGGCGATTTGAACAGCGTTTATGCACTGACCGCGCGAACGCGCGATATGGCAAAGGAAATACTTACTCCCCGCGCCGCTATTGCTGAAATTCATAAAAAAATTCAAGCCGGCGAGAAAGTCGGTCTAATGTTTGGACCAGAACGTACTGGTCTTATCAATGAGGATTTGGTCTGCGCTGAAAAACTAATTTGTATTCCGGCAAATCCTGAATTCTCTTCCTTCAACCTTGCGCAATCGGTTCTAATTATGGGGTATGAATGGTTTACCCATGCGCAGTCGCGATTGGGCGAAGCCCAGAGCAGTCGCGCATTAAACTATGGCAAGACACGCCCAGCAACCAAAGCCGAAGTCTTTCATTTATTTGACCATTTGGAGCGTGAATTGGAAGAAGGCGGGTTCTTTACATCGCTTGAGATGAAGCCTGCGATGACGCAAAATTTACGTAATGCTATTTTGCGCGCGGAACTGACCGAACAGGAAGTGCGCACATGGCATGGCATGATTACCGCCTTGGCCGAAGGCCCCAAGAAACCGCGCAACCAAAATGGCTGAAGACGAAAAACAGCATTTCCGTATTTTGTATTACAAAGGCAATAGCAGTATTATTGGCGTGGGAGATTTATTTATAGAAGTGGGCAACCCAGTGCCCGAACCCAGAGATGGAGCATTTATTGTTTCCGACGCCCACGCACATCCGCTTGATTGGAATGCGATAAAAGATACGCCTTATGTACAAAGTCTTTCCGTTGGAGTTCAGAAAATGATTAAACAAACCTTGCTGGAAGAAAAACTAAAAGCCGCACGGCCTGTTGTGGGAAAAGATGCAATGATTTTGGATGATAAAAAAACATTATGAACAAGACCATTCTCATCACTGGTGCGGCACGGCGCATTGGACGGGCAATGGCATTGCATTATGCGGCAAAGGGCTGGCATATCGCCGCGCATTACAGCGATGCAGCCACAGACGCAGAACATTTGCGGGATGACATCAACGCAAAAGGAGGAAAAATAACCCTGTTTCAAGCCGACTTTACGAAGAGTGATGCCGCACAGGAATTATTCAGCGATGTAGTAAAGATATGTGGCACACCTCATGTATTAATCAATAATGCTGCACGGTTTGAACGCGATGATGGTGGCATTACGCAAAAAAGTTTACAGGCACATATGGCAGTAAACGCTGCTACCCCGATTGCTCTCGCACAGCTGATGCGCACGGGTGAAGCCACAGAAAATTCTGGTCCGCGTTTCGTATTTAATATTCTCGACCGTTCACTGGATTGGTCATGGCCTCTTCTTCCCGCTTACGTGCTCAGCAAGCTTGCGCTAGAAGAGTGGACCAAAAAAAACGCTGCCGCATACCAACCCGACTTGTATCTGTTTGGTCTTCGCCTTGGTCCCACGTTGCGTAACCCGCGCGAAAGCAAGACGCATTTTGAAAAAGCCAGTGCCGCGCTAACCGTCACGAAGATTGAAGATATTTTGAGCGTGATGGATGCATCTATGGAAAGCCCAGCGACACAGCCTTGCTTTGTGAATGTGTAGTTTTTGGAGTTCTGGGCGTTTATCAACAGCGAGCAAAATTTTTTACGTTTCGTTAGCAAATTGTGGGTGTATTTCTGAATAAAACCGCTAACTATCGACACTATCGTGGTTAATTTCCTTTTTTAAATGCCTGTTTTTTAAGCAAAGCGGTGAAAACATCGTTTTTCTTGGCCATAATTGGCAAAAAACAAATTTCATCCCAAGACTTATCCACAGGAATCGGGGATATGTTCAAGGTCAGCGACTGCCACCCCCCCCCGAGTTAATACGAGCTGAGCCACCCCGCGTTTGAGCTATATATAATTCCATGAGTAACGACGATCCCAATAATCCTAACCGTATCAGCCGCAGCGCATCTTCCCTGCCCGGCGGTACGGATGATTTGCCAAAAGGTGGTTTCGCGCGGGGCGCGGCAGTGCTCAAGGAGTATTTAAAGAACGTGCCGTTTAGCCCCGGCGTGTACCGCATGGTTTCGGCCAAGGGCGATGTGCTTTATGTGGGCAAAGCCAAAAATCTGAAGAAGCGTGTGACGCACTATACGCAGTTGGAGCGTAACACCAACCGCATTCAACGCATGGTGGCGCAAACCCACCATCTGGAAGTAGTGGTTACGCACACCGAAGCCGAAGCTTTATTGCTTGAAGCCAATCTTATACGACATTACCAGCCACCATTTAACGTGCTGCTGCGCGATGATAAAAGCTACCCCTATATTTTAATCACCAAGAATCATGATTTTCCGCAATTGGTGAAATACCGCGGCAGCAAAGACCGCGAGGGTTGGTATTTTGGCCCGTTTGCATCGGGTGAAGCCGTAACTGAAACCATGACCGTGCTGATGCGCGGATTCTTGCTGCGCAATTGCACCGATAGTTTCTTTGCGGCACGCAAACGCCCATGCCTTCAATATCATATCAAACGCTGCACGGCGCCTTGTGTTGCCAAGGTGAGCGTTGAGGATTACGCGCAGCAGGTAAAGGAAGCACGGGAATTTTTGCTCGGCAAAAACGATGCAGTGTTGGAAGATTTGCAGAACGATATGCAAAAAGCCAGCGCAGATAAGGATTTTGAATATGCCGCACATTTGCGTGACCGCATTAAAATCCTCGCTACTATTCAATCGAAGCAAGTCATCAATATGAATAATATCGGCGATGCGGATGTGGTGGCATTAGCGCGTGAAGCTGGGCAAATCTGCATTCAGGTATTCTTTATTCGAAATGACCGCAACTACGGCAACCGTGCGTTTTTTCCGCAGGCCGATACAACATTAGAAGATGGTGAAATCCTTTCCACTTTCCTTGCACAATTTTATTCCGATAAACCTGCACCAAAGCAGTTATTTGTGAATGAGGCACCCCATGATCTGGAATTACTGGCGGAAGCCTTTAAAACCGATATTATCATTCCAAAACTAGGCGATAAAAAACGGCTGATTGACATGGCGGCACAAAATGCATCGGCGGCATTAGCGCGGCGCTTGGCCGAACGCAAAAGCCAGAATGTGCTATTAGAAGGCGTTGCCAAGACATTCAATTTGCCCGAACCACCGCAACGGATTGAAGTTTACGATAACAGCCATATCTCCGGCACGCATGCGGTAGGTGCAATGATTGTCGCTGGCCCCGATGGGTTTATTAAAAAGGCATACCGCAAGTTTAATATCAAAAGCACCGAGCTTTCAAAAGGTGATGATTACGGCATGATGCGTGAAATGCTCAAACGCCGCTTCACGCGCATGAATGAGGAAACCGATAGCGAAAAATGGAGCCGCCCTGATTTGGTGCTCATTGACGGCGGTTTGGGTCAATTGAATGCGGCCTTGGAAACACTCGCAGAATTGGGGTTGAACGACATTCCTGTGGTGGGGATTGCCAAAGGGCCCGATAGAAATGCTGGCCGCGAACGGTTCTTCATGCCGGGACGTGATGATTTCCAATTGGACATGCGCGATCCTGTCTTGTATTTCCTGCAACGTCTACGGGATGAATCACACCGTTTTGTCATCGGCAGCCACCGCGCGCGGCGCATGAAAGCCATAACCAATTCACCGCTCGACGGTATTGCAGGTATTGGGCCTACACGTAAGAAAAAGCTATTGCTGCATTTTGGATCCGCGCAAGGCGTTTCAAAAGCAGGTATGAGCGATTTACAGCGCGTGCCCGGTATTAATGCGGAGCTAGCGAAGCTAATCTACGATTATTTCCACAGCGGATAATTAAGTCGTTAGTCTTTGTGCGGACGCAGCGTTGGGAATGCAATCACTTCGCGGATGGTCGGGCTATCGGTCATCAGCATCACCAGACGGTCAACCCCGATACCAAGACCGCCCATGGGCGGCATACCAAATGACATGGCTTTCAAAAATTCTTCGTCGACCGGATGCGCTTCGGCATTTCCGGTATCACGCTGCGCCGATTGATGCTCGAAGTTCTTGCGCTGTTCGCGGGGGTCATTCAATTCCGAAAACGCATTGGCGATTTCCCAGCCATTGACATAGGTTTCAAATCGCTGCGCCACATGCGGCTTATCCGGATAAGCTTTGGCCAGCGGCGAAATTTCCTTGGGTAAATCCATGACATGAACGGGCTGAACCAGTTTTTCTTCAACCTTTTCACCAAACACAGCTTCCACAATCTGGCCCCAGTTGGATTTAGGGTCGGTTGGAACTTTTAGCTTTGCTGCTTGCTCGCGCGCAGCTTCTACCGTGGGGAACTGGTGGAAATCAACGCCTGTATGCTCTTTGATTAAATCGAAAATCGATGCACGGCGAAATGGCGGCGTGAAATCCAGTTCCATATCATTAAAGATACACTTGGTCGAACCGTGGATGAGGCGACATGCACCTGAAATCAGCGTTTCGGTCAGCGTCATCATTTCTGCGAAATCCACATAAGCCTGATAGATTTCAACCGATGTAAATTCAGGGTTATGCCGCGGGCTGATGCCTTCGTTGCGGAAAATACGGCCAATTTCATAAACTTTTTCTGATAGCCCGCCAATAACCAAACGCTTTAGATGAAGTTCGGTTGCAATGCGCAGATACAAAGGAATATCAAGTGCGTTATGATGGGTATTGAATGGTTTTGCGAGCGCCCCACCTGCCACATTATGCAAAATGGGTGTTTCAACTTCCAGAAAACCCGCATCATCTAATGTGCGACGCATCGATGAAATGATACGAAAGCGATTACGCAAGGTTTCGCGCGCCTTGTCATTCGCCACCAAATCCTGTTCGCGGTGGCGGTAACGAAATTCGGTATCTTTAAGGCCATGATATTTTTCAGGGGGCGGTTCCAGAGCCTTTGCAAGCACAACGAGGCTGGTTGCATCCACGGTTAGTTCCCCGCGCGGGGTGCGGCGCATAATTCCTTCCACGCCGATAATATCCCCCAGATCAAGCAGCTTCAGAAGCTTTAAAACCGGTTCAGGTGTTTCCTTTAAATTATGGAACACCTGAATGCGGCCACTATCGTCCAGCAAATCGATAAACATACCATTATTGCGCACCGCCATGGCGCGGCCAGCAATCTTGACGACGGCATCTGTCTTTTCGCCATTCGCCAGATGTTCGTATTGTTTCTTTAATGCTGCCGCATGATGGGTTTTATCAAAACGCGTGATATTGAATGGATTACCATAATCCTTCGTCATCTCCGCAAGTTTGTGCGCACGCTGCGCCAGCAAATCATGTTCGGCTGGAGGTGTAGTCGCGTCTGGTAAATCGTTCTTTTTTACTTCCGGCATCTTATCTTCTTTATTCATAAAAAAACGTCATGTCTATTTGCCATTCAGCAGCAGACATGACGTTATACAACTGCGTTAGTGGTGAACTGCGTTCGGATCGGCTGCGGGCGTTGCTTCTTTCTTGGGTCCCTCGGCCTTATTGTTTTCCATCGTCTTCATCGCCTTGCGTGCGGCGCGATCCTTGCTGGCTTGCTGTTTGATTTTTGCCATCAGAATGGAACGCTGTTCTTTGTTTAGCTTGGTGATTTCAGCCATGATGTTTTTGATGTTTTCTTGCTCTGCGGTTTTCAGACGGTCATACCGGTCATTCAAACGGCCTTCGGCCTTCTTTTTCATTTCTTCTTTTTGTTCTGGGGTCATTTTTTTCCAGCGGTCGCGCATTTTTCCAACCGTTGGTTTTGCGGTTTCGGTTTTCGCTGGCTCAGTCTTTGGTGCTTCAGCCTTTGGCGTTTCAACGGCAGGGGCTTCGGGGGCAGTTGGCGCTGCGGCTGCAGGCGTTTCAACTTTTGATGCTTCAGGAGTTGCTGGAACAGGCGCGACCGCTGGCGCTTCGGGAGCGGCTGGAGCAGCAGCCGCAGCAGGTGTTGCCGCATGCGTTTCGGCAAAAGCTGGAGCGGATAAGAGCGCCAGAAGAGCAGCGAATGCGAGTGATTGGGATGCAGAACGCAACATGGGGGGAACCTCTTGAATGGAAGGAGCGAAAGACGACGCGCCAATCATAGTGAGGGGTTTTAGGCTTGTCTATTAGGAAGAATGACTTCTTTTTCGGTAATGATTAGATCTAACCGCTGGTCATATTTGCCCAAAGGAACCGCCTCCACCTCCTGCACGGCATAACCAAGGCCTACTGCGATAATGCTCTTTTGGGCGCGAAGGCTTTGCAAAGTCGCATCGTAATAACCACCGCCATAACCAAGGCGTGCGCCGGTACGGTCAAAAGCCAGCAATGGGCACAACAAAATATCGGGAACACAGATGGGTTGTGTCGAGGCAGGCACACCAATGTTCCACACATGGGGAATCAGGATATCGCCTGTTTTATAAGCGCGGAACAACAGCGGTGTTGCGCGTTCACCGGTAATGGGCAGACAAAGCCGGTGGCCTTTTTTCTCCAGCGCTTCCATCAGCGGCATGGGGTCCATCTCGTTTTTAATAGATGATGTGCCTGCTACAACAAGCTTTCTATCCAAATTCGTGAAGTGCGATAGAAAATGGTCCCGGATTTTCTGCCCTGCATCGCGGTCTTCATGCGCGCGTAAAATCACGTGAATATGTTCGCGAAGTTTTTTCTTGAGGGCTTTTAAATCTGGCATGAAGAACTGCAACGAAAGAAGCGGAAGTAGCCACACAATCGTTAGTACAGTGTATCCCTCACGGCCTGTTGGTACAGGTGGGAACCATATAACAAGACCACGGCCTTGCCAGAGACAGCTCCCTAGAGGTTTTAATTATGGGCCCTGGGGATGATTGACCTCTCGAAGAGCGCAGCATACTTCCACTGAGTAGAATACTCCATTTTCAGAAAAAAGGGGAAATCTTTACGTTTTTAAACCATAAATTTTTGCGGTGTTTTCACAAGAAATATGCCCAATAAGCAATCATTAACCGCATTCGACGATAATTCGGTTTAAGTTATAAAAATGTTTGATGGATTTAATAGTGGGCATTGAAAATAAACCAGCCGAATACGCACTGCCTACTCAAGGCAGACGTTACGCAAATCTTGATATGACAAGGCCATCGACAGGGGGTGGCGGGTATGATGGGCCAGCAGAACCGCCAACACCCACGCCCGCGCCTACCCCGCCCACAAAACGGGCGCAGACAATTATAAAATCCACACTTGGTTGATTAGTGCGCATCAATCCGCGATGTGATGCTGTTGATGCGTTGCGACAGGTGTTCTACCGCTGTTACCAGCATGTTTTCTTCATCGCTTAGGTTACTGCGTTCTTGGGCGATAAATTTATCCTGTGCAGCTTTTGCTTCCAGCACCTCATCCGCCAACATCAAGCCAGCCAGTAAAAACAAGCGTACTTCACCCACTGTTCCCTGGCTGGTTGATATGGCAAGACGCATTTTTTCTTCCACCATTCCGGCTAATTGTCTGACACGCTCATGTTGGTCTGGCGGGCAAGCGAGTTGATAGGAACGACCCATCAGGGAAATTTCAATCATGTTTTTGTCCATAATTATTCCCCTACTATTTTTTCTAAACGAACAATCGCTTGATCAAGGCGACTGGCAACCAGCGAAGTAAGTTCGCGCTGCTTACTTTCTCTGGTCACTGCTTCGCGCTCTTTGGTAAGCGCTTCGCGTTCATTGGCTACGGCTTGGCTTTCGCGTTGCTGGGCCTGTTTTAATGCGCGTTCTGCAGTTTCATTCGCAGCCTTTACGCGTTTGGCGGCTCTCGCTTCAATCACCTTGTCCAGTTCTTTTTGACGGCGCGCCAACGCATCCACTAATCCGTCGATGGATTGGTCTAGATTTTCGAGCGCGGCTTTCAAACGGTCCAAGTGGTATTCCCTACAGCATCTAAGCAAAATTAGATTCGTAGGGATGATGGTAACGAATACTTTCGGATTCGGTCAATTCATTCCGTAGCAAGAAGGGTTGATTTGCATCACGCTACTTTGAAGTAATTCTGAATCGGCTCGAACTGCATATTCCCTGCTTGCAACGCAGCAATTCCCTGCACCACCGCACTGGCTTCGGCCACCGTGGTGTAATAGGGAATTTTATTGAGCAGTGCCGTCTGGCGAAGGCTGAAACTATCCGCCAATGCCTTCGCGCCCTCGGTTGTATTCATGACCAACTGGATATCGCCATTAATCATCGCATCGACGATATGCGGGGAACCTTCCAACACCTTGTTGATGCTGGTGACTTTTAAGCCCTTTTCCTGCAAGGTTTTTGCTGTGCCAGAGGTTGCCACAATTCCAAAGCCCATGCTGATAAGTTGGGTTGCAATCGCAATAACGCTTGGTTTATCGCGGTCACGCACGGAGATGAATACATTGCCTTTTAATGGCAAGTTAACGCCGGCACCCAATTGTGATTTCGCAAAGGCCTTGGGGAAATCCACATCAATACCCATGACTTCGCCGGTTGATTTCATTTCAGGGCCCAGCAATACATCCACACCCGGAAAACGGCTGAACGGGAAAACAGCTTCCTTCACCGCGACATGTTTATAAACAGGTGGCTTTAATTTAAAGCTAGCTAATTTTTCTCCTGCCATGACCCGTGCGGCTATTTTGGCAACCGCAACGCCTGTTGCCTTGGCAACAAAAGGCACGGTACGACTGGCGCGTGGGTTAACTTCCAGAACATAGATATTCTGGTCTTTAACGGCAAACTGCACATTCATAAGACCAATAACGCCGATTTCCTTAGCCATTAATTCAGCTTGTCTGCCCATCTCATCAATCAGCTTTTGTGATAGCGAATATGGCGGCAAGGAACACGCGCTGTCGCCTGAATGGATGCCGGCTTCTTCAATGTGTTCCATAACACCCGCAATATAAACGGTGTCGCCATCGCAAATCACATCCACATCCACTTCAGTGGCATCCGACAAATAGCGGTCAATCAGTACAGGGTTTTTATCCGAAACTTTTACTGCTTCTGTCGCATACTTTGTAACTTCAAGGTTGAAAGTGACTTGATCTCCGCTTGGTATAATTTTCATGCCTCGCCCACCTAAAACATAGGAAGGACGCATCAGGATTGAAAATTCTGAATTCTGACTAACGGCTGCACTAACAGTTGCAACCTGATCCTCAGAAAAGGCAATGCCGCTCTCTGGCTGACGTATGCCACTGTCTGGATAACGCACAGCAAGATCTTCCAGAAATTTCTGGAAGCGTTCGCGGTCTTCAGTCAAATCAATCTTATCGGGCTGCGTGCCAAGTATGGGAATATTGGCTGCTTGCAATTCATCCGCCAATTTTAGCGGTGTTTGACCGCCAAATTGCACAATCACGCCCAGAACATGACCTTTGGATTGTTCGATACGCACGATTTCAATTACGTCTTCGGCGGTTAATGGCTCGAAATACAATCTATCTGATGTATCATAATCAGTAGATACAGTTTCAGGGTTGCAGTTGATCATGATGGTTTCGATACCTGCTTCACGCAATGCAAACACGGCATGCACGCAGCAATAGTCAAATTCGATCCCCTGCCCGATGCGGTTTGGACCGCCGCCAAGGATGATGACTTTCTTTTTATCGGAAACACGTGCTTCGGATTCCGCGCCAATACCTTCATACGATGAATACATATAAGCCGTGGCGGATGCGAATTCGCCGCCGCAGGTATCAATACGTTTATAAACCGGACGCACATTCAACGCGTGGCGCAGGCTTGCTATTTCTTCTTTGGATTTACCGGTTAATGTAGCAAGGCGCGCATCAGCAAAACCCATTTGTTTCAGGCGCATTAATTCATCGGCTGATTTCGGCAAGCCATTTTTCTTAATCGCGCTTTCGGTATCAATAATGCCTTTGATCTGCTCAAGGAACCATGGATCAACCTTACAAATCGCATGAATATCCGCAACGCTCATGCCGTGGCGCATGGCCTGCGCAATCACTAGCAAACGGTCATGGGTTGGCTTACCCAATGCTTCACGCAACACCAGCGGGTCTTTATCCGCACCCGGCAAATTCACATCGTTAAATCCATGAAGACCCGTTTCCATGGAGCGCAGCGCCTTTTGTACGGATTCCTGCCATGAACGGCCAACCGCCATCACCTCGCCCACTGACTTCATTGCGGTGGTTAGCAACGGATCGCAGCCCGGGAATTTTTCAAACGCAAAGCGCGGGATTTTGGTAACTACGTAATCAATCGTTGGTTCGAATGATGCCGGCGTAACCTGCGTCATATCATTTTTCAATTCATCCAGCGTGTAACCGACCGCCAGCTTTGCAGCAATTTTTGCAATGGGGAATCCCGTTGCCTTTGATGCCAGTGCGGATGAACGCGAGACGCGCGGGTTCATTTCAATAACGACCATGCGGCCATCAGCAGGGTTGACGGCAAATTGCACATTTGAACCACCAGTATCCACGCCGATTTCACGCAACACCGCGATGGATGCATTGCGCATAATCTGGTATTCTTTATCGGTGAGGGTTAGTGCGGGCGCAACCGTAATGCTATCGCCGGTGTGGATGCCCATGGGGTCCACATTTTCAATCGCGCAGATGATAATGCAGTTATCTGCCTTATCGCGCACAACTTCCATTTCATATTCTTTCCAACCCAATACCGACTCTTCGACCAACACTTCGGTCACAGGGCTGGCGTCCAACCCACTTGCCACGATGTCGTTATACTGTTGCTTGTTATAAGCGATACCGCCTCCGGTACCTGCAAGAGTAAAGCTTGGACGGATAATGGCGGGCAAGCCTATTTCAGCAAGCGCCGCCTGCCCTTCGGCAAGGTTTTTTACCACACGTGATTTGGGACTGGTAAGGCCAATTTTGTCCATCGCATCCCGGAATAGCTGACGGTCTTCGGCTTTTTCAATCGCGTCTTTCTTTGCGCCAATTAGTTCGATGTTCAGCCGTTTAAGCGTGCCATCTTTATCAAGCGCCATAGCGGTGTTGAGCGCAGTTTGTCCGCCCATAGTTGGCAATAACGCATCGGGTTTTTCTTTTTCTAAAATCTTCGCAACAATTGCGGGAGTGATGGGTTCGATATAGGTCGCATCCGCCAGATTGGGATCGGTCATAATGGTGGCGGGATTGGAATTGATAAGAATAACACGGTAACCTTCCGCGCGAAGCGCCTTACATGCCTGCGCGCCGGAATAGTCAAATTCACAGGCTTGACCAATCACAATCGGGCCAGCACCGATGATGCAGATGGATTTTATGTCTGTTCTTTTAGGCATGTTCTTTTCCTTACTTACCAAAACCAAGATTTAAAATGGGTACAATTGAAATGTGATCATCTGTCCAGTAGAGCGGCGATACTTCATCAACCGATATCCACCCGCCCTTATCCAGCAAAGCTTGAATAACCTGCTTATCCGGGCTTAACACCGCATATTCACTCGGCGTTAAATTCGGCGCATCACGTTCGGGTACATGGTCTTTAATGGCGCCATGCCAGCTTAACTGCTTGGCCGCGCCCGCAACTACATGGCGTAAATTCAGATAGCGATTGGAAATGTGCAATAGCAGCACACCATTTCGATCAAGACGTTCACGATACACCTTGAACATTTCCTCTGTCAGCAAATGCACCGGAATAGCATCGGATGAGAATGCATCAAGGATTAATAGATCATAATAGTTCCTATCACTCGCCAGCGTCATGCGCGCATCACCAATCACGATTTCGGCAGGACAATCATGTAAATAGGTGAAGTATTGCTTTGCCAGCGCTTCCACGCCGGGGTCGATTTCAAAATAACGAATATCGGAGCTACGCGGCGGAATACATGCAATCGCACCCATGCCCAACCCGACAATACCAACATGATGTGGCTGCATAACTTCGACCACATCCTGCAACCCACTGCCCGGCGCATAATAAAGTTGCGGCGCTGTAGTCACACTTGGCGTGCGCTGCTGCATGCCGTGGCTGGTGGTGCCGTGCAATAAGGTTCGGTAGACAACGCCATCATCAAAGGTTCTGTCCATCACGCGCTTCACACCAAAGAAATCGCGCTGCAAGGCAATTGGCGTTGGTGTTACAATTAATGAAATGGCAATCAGCGCTGCTGATGCAACCGCCAATACGGATGGCAGCATCGTAAGCAACATAAGCGACACGACCAACGCAACAGGCGTAACCATACGCGCAACCGCGACATTCAAATTCTGCACTGCCAGCATTACCAAGGTCACCGCAAGCAAACCAAAGATAAGGATGTGCAGCTTTTTAAACTGCGGCATCTTTAAACGTGCGACATCATCCTTCCAATTTGGCAACAGCGTAATCAGCAGGAACAGCATGAATTCCATGGGCAATGGCAGGATGAATGGAACAACGAATACGTTGAATATGCCGCCCAGTGCGCCGCCCAACGCAAGGGTGAGATAGAACGCCGTAAGATATCGTGAAGAAGGACGAAGCTTTACCAATTCACGGTGGCAGCGCCATGCGGTTAGGAAAAACGCCGCAAGGATAATAAGAATATCAAATAGATGCGACGGCTTGAAGTTAGTGAAAATTTCGCGGAACACATAAAACGCAATCAGGAAAATCTGCGCGATGGCTAAATCATCGCTGAAACGGTCTTTGCGTGAAAATGCCAACACAAAAGTCAGCAGATAAAGTGCCAATGGCACCATCGATAACAATGGCAGCGGCGCAATATCGCTTATCAGGTGCGATGTTGCACCAAAGGATAACGCGCATGGCATGAAAGAATAGAACAGCCATTTTAGATAGTGCGGCTTTACTTCATCAATTGCACTGGGCACAGCATCAACCACAGGCGCAGCTTTGGCCGAAAACGCCAAGCAGGAATTAAGCAGAATGACGAATAAACCCGCGCCCCAGAACCAAATCGTCTGGCTCATCCTCACGCCAAATAATGGCTCCAGCAATAACGGAAAAACCAGTAAACCCGCAAAGCTGCCAAAATTGCTGGCGCTGTATAAGAAGTACGGATCTTTCGCATCCGGCTGCGGCAACCCTGCATAGATGTTTTGCAGCATGGGTGAAATAAGCGAAAGCACAAACAGACTAAACCCCGAAAGCCCAAGCAACGCGATAATCACCGATGGTGCATCAATCGCCGTGGAGCTGCCAAGCGCCGCCATATCGGGATACAGGAAATGCTGTGCACCTGCCGCGATAACCAGTAATACAATCGATGACAATGCAAACCATCGCGGCCATGTGTGCGATAAATGCGCAAAGGCATAGGCACCAAGCAATACAGTTTGAAACACAACCAGCGAGACAAGCCAAACGGTTGGCACAGAACCGAATACTGGCAACAGCAAACGGCCCAGCATAAGTTGCTGCCAGAAAAGCAACGCCGCCCCCAGCCCGATTGTCAGGCCGAATACTAGGCGCACGATATTCGTGCGCGATGATGAAGCGATAGCTTGCATAATTCTTTCTTTAAGCGGCCTTACTGATTTTAGCGCGCATCAATTCAACAAAACGCTCAAACAAATGATGGCTGTCTTCCGGTCCGGGAGAGGCTTCGGGGTGGTATTGCACCGAAAACACTGGCGCATTTTTCATGCGCATGCCTTCATTCGTGCCATCAAATAAACTGATATGGGTTTCTTCTGCATAGGCCGGCAATGTTTCAGGCATCACGACAAAGCCGTGGTTCTGACTGGTAATCTCTACCTTGCCTGTCTTTAAATCCTTTACAGGATGGTTGGCGCCGCGATGGCCCGTTTTCATCTTCTTGGTTTTTGCGCCTAAAGCGAGCGATAGCAATTGATGACCAAGACATATGCCGAATAATGGCACGCCGCTGTCGATGATCTTTTGAATAACTGGCACTGCGTATTTACCCGTTGCGGCCGGGTCGCCAGGGCCGTTGGAAAGGAAGACGCCATCAGGCTTTAATGCGGCGATTTCTTCATAAGATGTGGTTGCCGGAACAACGGTAACTTTTGAACCCGTTGCGGCAAGGCAGCGCAAAATGTTCAGCTTTGCGCCGTAATCAATTGCCACGACATGAAATTGCGGTTTGGTTTGCTTTTGATAACCAGAACCCAGAACCCATTTCGCTTCATCCCATGAATAACGCTGCTTGCAGGTTACTTCCGGGACCAAATCCATGCCATCAAGGCCAGAAAACTCTTTTGCTTTTTTGGTGAGTGCGGCGATGTCGAACACGCCTTTTTTATTGTGCGCGACAACGCCGTTCACTGAAACCTGCGCATCACGAATGCGGTGGGTTAACGCGCGCGTATCAATTCCACACAACCCCACAAGATTATTCAGCTCAAGCCATGCTTGCAGATGTTGGGTAGAACGGAAGTTGGATGGCTGCGTGATGTCTTCCCGCAAGATTAAACCGCGCGCTGCAACCTTTTGTGTCTCGATGTCTTCAGGGTTGGTACCGATATTTCCGACATGCGGAAAGGTAAAGGTAATAATCTGGCCTGCATAGCTGGGATCAGTCAGGATTTCCTGATAGCCCGTCATGGAGGTGTTAAAGCAGATTTCGCCAACAGCATCGCCTTCCTTACCGATGCCCCTTCCCCAAAACACTGATCCATCACTTAATACTAAAACAGCATTGGCGGCGGCAGGTTTTTGTGGATAATGGGACGCAGTTGCTTCGGGCATCGCTTTTTCTTTTCTACTTTATATATAATAGGTAAAACGGCGAGAGTATCCACACACTACCCCGCCCCTGCAATCGTTTTTTATAACGCCTGTAAATGCTAAGGAAATAGCCCCATGACCAACAGTTTACGCGAAAAAATCACCGAGTCCTTAAAGGCAGCCATGATCGCCAAGGACGAAGCTAGCGTTTCCATCCTGCGCATGATCAATGCCGCAATTAAGCAAAAAGACATCGATGTGGCCCGCCCGCGCGGGGATCAACAGATCTCCCCCGAAGAAGTTTTATCCTTGATGCAAGGCATGATCAAACAGCGCCGTGAATCCATCGAGCTGTATAAACAAGGTGGTCGCCAAGAATTGGTGGATAAAGAAAATGCCGAAATCGCGGCGATTGAAAAATTCCTGCCTAAGCAAATGAGCGAAGATGAAGTGCGCGGCGTCGTCAAAGGCCTCATCGCTTCCACCGGCGCAGCGGGCATCAAAGACATGGGCAAAATCATGGGCGTTTTAAAAACCCAATATGCAGGTCAACTGGATATGGGCAAAGCTAGCGGTATCATCAAAGAAATGCTGAGCGCAGCGGCGTAACCTTATCCAGAAACAGATGTCCACATTTTCACCCGCCTTTCTTGATGAACTAAGAAATCGCCTGACCTTGTCAGAAGTGATTGGGCGGCGCGTGAAGATAACGCGCGCTGGGCGGGAGTTTAAAGCATGCTGCCCTTTCCATAAGGAAAAATCGCCAAGCTTTACCATCAATGATGCGAAGGGTTTTTTTCACTGTTTTGGCTGCGGAGCACATGGTGACGTGATTGGCTTTACGATGCGCCAAGAAAACCGTTCATTCCCCGAAGCGGTGGAAATATTGGCAGGCATGGCGGGAATGCAGGTTCCCAAATCTTCGCCAGAAGAAGCCAAGCGCTATGAAGAAGAAAAAAACCTTTATACGTTAATTGACGAAGCCGCACGTTGGTTTGAAGAACAGCTGCGTATTCCATCAGGCCGCATGGCATTAGAATATGCAAAGCGCCGTAATCTGTCGCAGGAAACGATTGACCGTTTCCGCCTAGGCTATGCGCCAAATGATGCGCAAGCATTGATTAAATATCTAACCGCCAAAGGTTATAGGCCGCAACAAATGGTGGATGCAGGCCTTGCGAAAAAGTCAGAACGCGATGATGGCGTATACAGTTTCTTTCGTGGCCGTTTGATATTTCCCGTAGGTGACCGGCGGGGGCGCATCGTTGCGTTTGGCGCGCGATTACTGGAAGGCGATGGCCCGAAATACATCAACAGCGCAGACCATGGCTTATTCCATAAGGGCCAATTGCTGTATGGGTTTTCACGCGCGCGCGCCGCAGCGGCGGATGGCAAACCACTGATTATTACCGAAGGATATATGGATGTTATTCGGTTGGTGGAGGCAGGATTTATGGGCGCGGTTGCGCCGTTGGGCACAGCATTAACCGAAGAACAAATCCAATTACTTTGGAAAATTATTCCAAAGCCGCCTGTGCGCCCTGACCTCCTCAATCACATTCCGATTTTATGCTTTGATGGTGATAATGCGGGCAGTAAGGCAGCAGAACGTGCATTGGAACGCATCCTTCCGCATCTTGCGCCAGACCAATCCGTGCGCTTTGCGGCCATGCCTGCGGGTGAAGACCCCGATACACTTATTTTGAACAAGGGCCCCGCTGCGATGCAGGCAGTGTTGGATGCTGCACAACCACTCATTGACTTTATGTGGCAGCGCACGGCGGGCGAGCGCCCACTCAACACACCCGAAGACCGCGCAGGGTTCCGCAGAGCGCTTGATGCACGTATTGCCTTAATCAAAGACCGTGCGTTACAGCAAGATTATAAAAATTCCATTCAGGAACGCTTGCAGCAAAATTTCAGTTCACAAAGCGGCAACGACAACCGACCACAAAACAGATTTGAAAAGCGCACAGGAAACAATTCTAATTCAAAACCTTATGCGCGTTCCTTCATGCCGGTTATCAAGCCGCGCCCGCTGCCCAATAATTTACAGGAACGCATAGTTCTGGCCCTGCTCATCAACCACCCCGCCCTTTTTAGTGAAATGGAAAGCGCGCTTGATACCCTTCCTATTACGGATACGTCATTAGAGCCATTAAGGCAGGGTGTTTTCGATTTCATGTCGGAAAGCGACCTGGAACACGAAAATCCCGTCGCTTTACGCGATTATTTGGAAAAAGCAGGGCTTGGGCAGGTACTTTCGAGGGTTTTGAGCCCCGATTTGTACGTTCATGCCGGTTTTGCCCGCCCTGAACGGCCATTAAGCGCCGCTTTAGCCGGTTGGCACGACATTTGGAACCGTCATGAACGGGTTTCGGCAGAAAATGAGCTAAAAAACCTGAGTTTGGAGCTAAAAAACACGGGTGATTCGGCTATTTTGGAGCGAATTAGCCAGCTTCAAGCCATGCTTATTGATATGGATGAAAAGGCTGAACGCGAAGTTGTGGAGCTTTAAAGGTATACCCCCCCCCAATTCTGCACCCTCATCCCGCCGTTGAAGGTAAAAAAAACATACATATATACTTGTATAGCAAGCGTTCAGCCACTAAACCTTTAAGTCAAGTTTCAGGGATTTTGCCGTCCAGCCAGGTCACCCGGCATTTCGGGATTAAGAAGATCATATGCGCTTTTGGACGACCGCACACATCCTCTGTCTTTTACGGCCCCGACTTCCGCGTGACACAACGCGTGCGCAAGCTTTTGTTTGCGCGCGCATGACGATGTTTTTTTATGTAATCCATTTTAGGAAAAATCATGCCTGCTAAAAAACCTGCAAAGAAATCTTCCGCCAAGCCCGCCGCCAAAGTTACCGCAAAAATCGCCGCTAAAAAAGCCGCCGGAAAACCCGCGCAAAAAACCAGCGCAAAAAAAGACGATAAGAAAAAAGTTGTAAAGATCGTTGCGCAAAAAGCGCTGCCGCTCAAAGGTGGCTCAGGCAAGAAACCGGACCTGAAACTGGTTGCAAAGGGCCCACTGCCAAAAGGCAAAGAAGCAGACAAGAAGAAGCTGCCGGAAAAAGTTCTGCCTAAGAATTTTAAACGCGTGGATATGTCAAAGGGCAAGCCTGCGGAAGCCACAACCGACGCAGCGCCGGTATTGGATGACGCATCGGTTGACGCGCTGAAAAAGCTTATCCGTAAAGGTAAAACACGTGGTTACGTAACCATTGATGAAATTAACAAGGTATTGCCACCCGATCAGGTTTCATCGGAACAGATTGAAGATACTCTTGCGCTATTCTCGGAAGCGGGCATCAACGTCATCGAAAGCGAAGAGGAAGAAGCCGACGATAATGCCGCCGATGAAAAGGAAGCGAAGGATGATGATGAACAGGCTTCAGGTAACATCAACGAAGAATCCGTAAGCCGTACCGATGACCCCGTGCGCATGTATTTGCGCGAAATGGGTTCGGTCGAATTGCTGTCGCGCGAAGGCGAAATCGCGCTTGCCAAACGGATTGAAGCTGGCCGTGAAATGATGATCAGCGGGATTTGTGAATCCCCGCTTACCATTCAGGCGATTTTGGCATGGCATGAAGCACTCTCTGAAGGAAAGATGCTGCTGCGTGAAATTATCGATCTGGAAGCAACCCATGCCGATGAAACTGGTGCACCAGAGCTCCCTGCCCTTGCGCCATCGGGCGGTGAAGGCAGCCTTGCGCTGACCCAAGACGAAAAAGAAGACGAGCCCAAGAAAGAAGGCGAAGAAGGCGGCGAAGGCGTTGGCGAAGATATGACCAGCGAATTCGATGATGAGGAAAACAGCCTTTCCCTATCAATGCTGGAAGAAAAGCTGAAACCCGGCGTTATGGATACGTTTGCACGTATTGCCGTGACCTATGCCAAGCTGTTCAAACTGGTGGCCCAACGCCATCAAGCCTTCATGAAGGGTGAAGCGCTTTCCAAACAATCCGACCGTAAGTTTGAAGAATTGAAAGTCGAACTGGTGGATTTGGTGCGCACCATTCGTTTCAACAACCACCGTTTGGAACAACTTGTTCAGCAACTCTACACCCTCAACCGCCGTTTGATTGGTTTGGAAGGCCGCTTGCTCCGCATGGCAACCGATTGCGGCGTGAACCGTGATGAGTTCCTTGCCCGTTATTATGGGCATGAACTTAATCCAGCTTGGCTCGGCGCTGTTATTGGCCCCAATGCCAAAACAGGCAAAGAAGGCCCATCTGCCTCAGTCATTAAAGGGTGGACGCGCTTTATTGAACGACACAACGAAGAAGTTGACCGTATGCGCGCGGAAATCACCGCAATTTGCAACGAAGCAGGCCTTCCCCTTCCCGACTTCCGCCGCATTGTTGCCACCGTACAGCGTGGCGAAAAGGAAAGCGCGAGAGCCAAGAAAGAAATGGTCGAAGCCAATTTGCGTTTGGTTATTTCGATTGCCAAGAAATATACCAATCGTGGCTTGCAATTCCTTGACCTTATTCAGGAAGGCAACATCGGCCTGATGAAAGCGGTTGATAAGTTTGAATATCGCCGTGGTTATAAATTCTCCACCTATGCAACATGGTGGATCCGACAAGCAATCACCCGCTCAATCGCCGACCAAGCACGCACCATCCGTATTCCGGTGCACATGATCGAAACCATCAACAAGCTGGTTCGCACAAGCCGCCAGATGCTGCACGAGATTGGCCGCGAGCCAACCCCGGAAGAATTGGCCGAGAAATTGATGATGCCACTGGAAAAAGTACGCAAGGTTCTCAAAATCGCTAAAGAGCCGATTAGCCTTGAAACCCCAATTGGTGACGAGGAGGATTCGCATCTCGGCGACTTCATCGAGGACAAAAACGCCATTCAGCCCCTCGATAACGCGATTCTTGGTAACTTACGCGAAACGACCACCCGGGTACTCTCCACCCTAACCCCCCGTGAGGAACGCGTTCTGCGTATGCGCTTTGGAATCGGGATGAATACAGACCATACCCTTGAAGAGGTGGGTACCCAATTCAGTGTTACCCGTGAACGTATTCGCCAAATTGAGGCAAAAGCCCTGCGTAAGCTGAAACACCCTTCCCGCAGCCGTAAATTGCGTAGCTTCCTGGATGACCGCTAGATAATCCTTGACATGCAACCATTTGGTTGCATATAGTGTTCGTATGGTTATTGAAGACGACGTGTTTAAAGCTCTAGCTGATGCAAGCCGCCGCGATTTATTAGACCGGCTTCGTGAGGATAATGGCTTGACACTAAATGCTCTTTGCGAAGGGCATGATATGAGCCGCCAAGCAGTAACCAAACATTTGGCTTTATTGGAAGCGGCAAACCTTGTCGTCACGGTAAAGCGTGGGCGTGAAAAGCTGCATTTTCTCAATCCCATCCCTATCCATGACATTTATACGCGCTGGATCGGTAAGTTTGAAGAAAATCGGGTTCAAGCGCTGCAAAACCTTAAGCAAGCACTAGAGGAGAATAGTGATGAGTAATATAGAACAAATCTACACTACTTACATAAGAAGCACTGAACAAAAAGTATGGGATGCCATTACAAATCCTGAATTTACCCGCCAATATTGGGGCCATGAAAATGTTTCCGATTGGAAAATCGGCTCAAAATGGGGACATGTGGCAAATGACGATCCGACCCGTACTCCCAAAATTATTGGTAAAGTACTGGAATGTAACCCACCTCGTCGTCTGGTTACATCTTGGGCATCCCCCAATAATCTGGCTGATGAATCCAAGGTAACTTATGAAATCCAGCAGGTTGAAGACATGGTTCGCCTGATAGTTACACATAACGAGTTCAAAGCCGGATCAACCATGGCAAATGGCGTTTCAAAAGGATGGCCACGCGTACTCTCTAGCATGAAGTCGTATTTAGAAACTGGAAAAGGTCTAAATGTGTTTGCAGGTATGGAAAAGTCAGCAAGCTGCTCTGCAACTGCTGCATAAACTTAAAACACCGCCCTAATAAAAACCCCGCAACCTAGTTGCGGGGTTTTTTATTGGAACGCTGATTTAAGTATACACACATATATATGTGGCTTCCTATAAACGCCGATATACATGCAACAGACAGCAGTTTATGTGCCACAAAATAAAATACCCCGCCATTTCTGGCGGGGTATTAAATTTAAAAGTAAGCAATTGCTTATCGCGAACTACTTCTTCTTAGCTTTTTTCTTTGCAGCTGGCTTTTTAGCCGGTGCTTTTTTAGCTTTCTTCTTAGCAGCCATTGTATACCTCCAGGTTGTCTAAGTTACGGATTACAATTTCCCACAAATAAAAAATTGTTCAATCTTTTTTTTCACTATTGCATCTCCCAAAATGCATTTTTGTGATGAGAAACGCAATTTCGTGTCTTCGATGCAACGCTTTTTGCGTTTTGACCCTACTTTCGCTCGCATGCGCGAGATGATTCCGTGGATAAGAATCGAAAAAAGCCGATTCCGGACTTCTGTTTCAAGTGCCAGCAACTGGATTCTAAAAATAAAAATGAGTGGAAAAGTTTTTTAAAACACGCGTGTGCGCAAAAATAAAACATGCAAATAACCACTGGTATCATTGAACAAATTGCATATCGATATTTTATTATCATCCATAATTGATGAGCGCGATTCCGTTTGTGCACCCAAGAATCTGTCCAAAAAAAAACCCTGCAGCCCTTTTTGAGGGGCAACAGGGTTTTTTATTGGTGGGCCCGGCAGGATTCGAACCTGCGACAACACCGTTATGAGCGGTGCGTTCTAACCGCTGAACTACAGGCCCTTTTTAATAAAAAAGTAACTAACAACGCGCGATTTCATACGCAATATGCACGCGCATTATAGCTATTCCGTTCATTACTGAAAGTGCTTTTAATACGCTGCAAACAGGCTTAATTGCCTGCTTCTGCGGTTGCCTTGCGGTCGTGGCTGCTGGGTTTTGCCGTGGTGGTGGGTTGATTACGCTCAACCCATGTCATGAGTTCTTTTTTGAAGTTCAATGGGTCAGCGATGTGGTCAATCGGGGTAATCCCACCGCCGGTGCCGTGCACAAATATAGAACCAAAGCCGAGGATACGCCCCCATACCGTCTGGTCGATATTGGCACCTTCCACACGGTTGAGCATCACTTCAAAGGTATTGCGGCTGATAAAACCGACTTTTGCGATTACGCGGCGGTTTGTAACCGCTAATTCCGTGCTGATGAAACGAAGATACGAATGAGCAATCATACCAACGCCTGCGAGCACCATCGACACACCCGTCCATACAATATAGGAACGCATTTCGCCCGCCAAACCGAGCAGGAATGTTTCATTGAGCACTTGCGGTGTAATCAAACATAAAAAGGAGCCGAAGATAGCGCTGGCAAAGCCGGGCACAAAAATAACCCAGTGCAGCGTGCCCGCATATTCTAGTTCTTCACCTTTTAACAGAACGGTCTCAACATATGATCTGGACATAGATAAGCCTTCGGCTGTTGCACACCATGCGATTTCACCCGTTTTGTTTTAACAATTTCTTAATAGAACTGGCAAGTTAACGCTGCACTAACCGTATTAGTGTTGCGCAAGCCAGCGTTCCGCTTCCAATGCGGCCATACAGCCCATACCCGCGGCTGTAACCGCCTGACGGAAGACTTTGTCCTTTACATCGCCCGCAGCAAAGAGGCCTGGGATGTTGGTCGCGGTACTATCCGGCGCGGTGATGATATAACCCGCATCATCCATATCCACATGACCTTTGAATAATTTGGTGGCTGGGTCATGACCAATGGCGATGAAAAGCCCGTGAACCGGAACGGTTGTCACGGCATTGGTCTTCACATTCTTTATCTTGATACCTGTTACGGATTTATGCGGCGTGGTTTCACCCACAATTTCATCCACAATACTGTCCCAGATCACTTTGATTTTGGGGTTGTTTGCCACGCGGTCTTGCAGGATTTTTTCACCGCGGAAGCTATCACGGCGGTGAATCATCGTAACGCTATTGGCAATATGGGAAAGATACAGCGCTTCTTCCATTGCACTGTTACCACCGCCCACCAATGCGACATCCTTGCCCTTGTAGAAAAAGCCATCACAGGTCGCACATGCAGATACGCCAAAACCCTGAAATGTTTTTTCGCTTTCAATACCCAGCCAGCGTGCCTGCGCGCCGGTTGCGATAATAACCGTATCGGCAATATACACATCGCCGCTATCGCCTTTGCAGCGGAACGGGCGGGTCTTGAAATCAACTTCGGTGATGATGTCGTAAAGCAATGTGGTTCCAACATGCTCCGCCTGCTTCTGGAATTGTTCCATCAGCCAAGGACCCTGAACCGCTTCAGCAAACCCCGGGTAGTTCTCAACATCGGTCGTAATCATCAATTGACCACCGGGCTGCATACCTTGCACCAGCACCGGTTTTAAGTTGGCGCGCGCGGCGTATATCGCTGCGGTATAACCTGCAGGCCCGGCGCCAATAATCAGTACTTTCATCTTATGTTCAGTCATCACAAAGCCTTAAGTGGTGAAATGGGATCGTTATATAAGGAATTATCTAGTTTAGGAGGGACACTAATTCAATGGGTTACACTTAGCCCAATAGCAACGGCCCAGAATCTACCTTTAAAATCCAAACATATGGTCAAGACAGAACGCTGCATTGCCATTCATAAGACCATGATAGCCGAATAAGCGGCACGTGATGTCACGGATGATCACATAGCCCCCCTCACCTGCTTCTCGCAACTGTTCAGCTGTAAACGTCTCGCTCACCTTCCAGAATTTTGAACCGCCGCATGGAATGGCGATATGTTGTTTGGCAACTTCCTTGCCGTCACGTGAAGTGAGGATGAGGTCGGTGTTCGATGTGCGATGCCACGGCGTTGATGCCGGATAAACAAGATGACACATCGTATCGTATGGTTTTTGCCCCAATCGAAGGAACAAACGCGTTGAAAGCCCGGGCGCGCGGCCCACATAGCTTTGCGGTTCGTTCTTATACGTCAACACCGTATTGAACATATGGCCACCAAAACTGCTTTCGGCGATGTGGCCTGTTTTCTCATCAACATAACGGAACAGTGCATGCAACCAGCCATCGGCCTCTTTGCCTGCGTTGAAATCATAGACCAGCTCGACATGCCCAAATCCGGATGGGAGTGAAATGTTTTGTGTTTGCAAAACCGCTTTTACATTTAAAAGGCTAGCATGGTTACGTGGCAGATTGCCGAATTTGTGTTCGCCCATCTGCGTACCATTGGCATCATAGATAAGCGCAGCAATCGGCAGGTGTTGTTGCCCTTCCGCCATTGGCGTTGGCAAAATAAGGCTATTGAAGCGGTTTAATGGTAAAATAGGCGCCGGCAAGATGTACCCCTTGCCCATTTCAGTACCAATTTCGGCAAGCATGGGGTCGGGCTTCAAATCGCTGCGCTCCACATTCACATGCGCGATGCGCTGGCGGCCATTTGCCTGAAATACTTCATAGCGCGGACGAACAAAGTATTTACCCGAATGCACTTCAATCTGTTGCGGCCATTTGGCTGTCGGCAATACATCCGCCACAGACAGGCGGTGGACCGCAAAGGCAGGAATAGTTTTATTAAACCAGACGATGGTTTCATCGCCCATCAGGTTTAGGCCGATTTCGCCCGCCGGAATTGGAAAGGGCTGGCTGTTTTGTACCCATAGCACAACATCCTCGCCTTCATCCGGGGCTGGAAGACCTGCATACAAATCAGATGGCCATGAATTTGCATCATGTGTACACGACAACACATCCTCGGCATCGCCATATGTATCAAGCGCATATTTAACGATATCATGTCCTGTAATATTAAAGGCATGCACAAAAATCTGCCCTGTAAATTCTGGCAGGTTAAAGCGCTTGCGTACTTCCGCGCTGTCAATAATCACCGATGCCTGCGCGCCGGGAAGTTTTTCAACCCAATCGGCAAGTACCTTGCCATTGGCATCATACAGACGGCACCAAAACTGGACATCTTTTGCGCCGTAACCGCCCCAGTAATTGGTACTTACGAAGCGTGTGTGCTTGCCATCCGCATCACGGAAGAACACAAAGTTTGTCGCAAAATTTAACGGCGCAAGATAACGCTGTTTATCACTTTGCATATCAATCGGCAGCTTCAAATCATCAAATGATACGACTTTGACATTCGCTGGCAGTAAATGGCGGATATGGTCAGCCATCTTTTGTGCATCAAAGGCCGTAATGAACACCCATGTTGCATCGGTTTTAGAAATTGTAGTAATGAGCTGGGCCTTATGTCCTGCAAAGCTGGTGTTTTTCTTTTCGATGTTCTGAATGAAATAACCGCAAAGAGGCAGCTTGGTTAAATTATAGAACTGGTTGAACGCCTCGACCTGCGATAGCGGGTCGTAGATCGCTACTTTTCCCTTTGCCATTTCGGCAAACAGCGCTTCTATCTTTGGTGCAACAAGCGGATGACTGATGGCTTTGAAAAACGCATTACCGCCGTTGATATTACTGAATGTCTCAAGATTAATAGGCATATTATCTATTTGCCTTTCAAGCGTTTGAAAAACGCGGAAATGCTGTGGCGTAGTCTTTCGCGCACGACTACGCCGTTATCAGTTACCCAGTTCAATTGAATGGACCGGCGCTGGCCTTCAAACGGTTCATGTCCATGCCACGCATTCGGCTTGTTAATAAACGCCAGCAACGTGCCCTGCACGGGGGGAACTTCGGCGATATAGTCATTCAAATTATCGGGGCCGCGCAACATGCGCAACCGGCCACCTGGCGCCTCCCACTTACCATTCAAGTAAACCAGCACGGTTACCAATTTGGTTTTACTATCGGTGTGGATTTGACCATCACGCGCACGTGCTTGCCCCCGCACCGTAATCATCGTCGGACGGTTATCAAGATTAATGCACAGCTTGCGTTCTACGGCATGCCTGAATTCTGGCCCGCGCAATTGCGCCATGAACTCGTTAAAGCCCGAACCATAGCGCAGTGTTTCCAAAGGAAAGCTTCCTGGTTTTGAAATTTCTGGAAAATCCTTTTCAATGACTTGCAACGCCGTTTCATCCACAAACCCTGGAACAATCAGGAATGGATAAGGTTCGCGTATAACTTCCGCATTATTTAAGGCTTCGATATTAAGCATAGACACCCGTAGCTGATGGTTAGCGGTGTATTTAATAGCAGAGCCACTTGATTTGTCAGGTATTTATTGTCGCAGGGACCAATAAATGCAAAATGCTGAATTACTTGGTATTTTTTGTAAGATATGCATCACGCACCAGCGACGCGACGCGGCTCATTTCATCCAGCGGTTTGGGTGACCAGTTAACAAGGGAACCATCGAAAAAACGGATGCGCTTATCAATTAACAGACTTTGATGAAAAGATGAGAACTTATCGGAATGCCCCGGCAGTTGCACCACATGCACGGGCTTACCCGTGCGGCAGGCTTCCGATACCATATTGATGGAATCGCAGGTTACGATAATCGCGTCCGCAAGACCCAACATGCCGTAATAGGGATTATCACTCTGCCCGTCCCATATCATATTGGGACAGTCATGCAACAGCGCGGAGAGCAAGACCATATTCGCATCACCCGTGCGCCGTGATGGAGTAACCAATAAACTGACTTTTTCTTTTTTGGAAAGCGCAGAAAGCTGTTCGCCAAACTGCATGATAAAGCGCGGATCAAGCTTATAAGCGCCGTTGGATCCACCCAGCAATACCGCCACATAAGGGCGAGGCAAATGCGCAAAGGCAGGCGCCCATTTATCAGCTTGCGCTTTCAGTATTTCCGGCGTGACACGATGAAGTGCGCCCTGAACCGATACGACATTTTTACCTTCCAGCTTGTCGTGCTCCGGCACGATAACCATATCGAAATTCGATGTCGGGATAGCCGGATTTTGAATTTGAATGAGAAATGTTTTTCCGCCGCTCATTTGCTTGATATGGAGCGCTGGTAAAATACTTTGACGGCCCGAGGCAATCACCATATCTGGCCAAGGCGGGCGAAGCCTGTCACCTTTGCGGCTGATGGCAAGGCGTTTCCATAGATTGATATAAGGGCTAAAGTCCCGCCAGAATTTGCGCAAGCGCACACGCTTGATAACGGGCGTCAACCCCAGCGCTTCGGCAAGCCCAACGCATTGGCTTTCCATGCCAGCCTTGCCATCGGTCACAACCCACACAGTTGGCGAAAATGCTTGTTCCAAGATTAGTGGTGCTTCACTAGAAAAATAAGCATAAGGCCAAGCAATACAAAAACACTAACGACACTGATTGCCATAGCCTTGGTAAAGCCACCCCAAAAATTGCGGTTATGTTCCACCATAGGCTTTAATTGTTCCGGTGTTGGTTGCTGTGCATGTGAACCCATATATTCCTCCGTAATTGAAACAGGCCGTCAGGATAATAGCGCAGGATTTAAAAGTCCAATTGGCGGCATGGAATCCGTATCTTTGCTTATAATTTTGCCGCCCTGATATCGGATGAAACCACGCGCAATCAACTGCACGGCATAGGGATATAGCTTGTGTTCCAAGGCAAGAACACGTGCAGCAAGTTCGCTTTCCGTATCACCCGGTTTAATGGGAACTGGCGCTTGCACTATAATTGCACCGGCATCCACCTCTTCTTCGACATAATGCACGGTGCATCCCGCGAATAACGCGCCGCTGTCAATCGCACGTTGATGGGTATGAAGCCCGGGAAACGCAGGCAATAAAGACGGATGGATGTTTATCATCCGTCCGCGCCAGCGGCTAATCAGGTAAGGTGAAATCACGCGCATGAACCCAGCAAGACAAATTAACTCAACGCCAGCTTTTTGATGCGCATCATCAATCGCTGCTTCGAACGCTTCCTTATCCGGAAAGGATTTATGCGGGATAGTCAGCGTTGGAATATTCGCAGCCTGAGCCTTAGCAAGCCCCTCCACCCCTTCGATATTGGAAATAACCAGCGCAATTTCGGCTGGAAAATTTTCCTGGGCACACGCATCAATCAAGGCTTGTAAGTTGCTGCCGCGCCCCGAGATTTGTACACCAAGCTTCAGTTTGCGCATAAACCCTCAAGCTTATCAAAGCGCATCACTTCATCAGCACCACTGCGGGCTTCAACTTTTCCAATCAGCATATTTTCGACGCCAGCGGCTTTTAAATTTGCTTGCGCTTTGGCTGCATCATCAGACTTCACCACCACAATCATACCGATACCGCAGTTGAATGTGCGCACCATATCAGCCGCCGAGATTTTGCCTTGTGCTGCAAGCCAGCCGAATACCGCCGGCAATTTCCATGCGGCGCAATCGATGGTAACGCCCAACCCTTCCGGTAAAACGCGTGGAATATTTTCCAACAACCCACCGCCCGTAATATGCGCCATGGCATTGACCGGCAACGCTTTGCACAGCGCCAATAAGGGCTTTACATAAATTCGCGTTGGTCGAAGAAGCGCTTCACCAAGCGTAACGGATGTTTCAAACGGCGCAGGCTTTTTATAATCATGCCCGCCATCTTTTACAATTTTGCGTACCAATGAATACCCGTTACTGTGCACTCCGTTCGATGCAAGGCCGATTACTGCGTCGCCAGCTTTTACATTTTTTCCGGTAATCACTTCATCACGTTCCACTGCGCCAACTGAAAAACCAGCAAGGTCGTAATCATCATTCGTATAGAGCCCTGGAAGTTCTGCGGTCTCACCGCCGACTAATGCTGCGCCTGCCTGTCTGCATCCTTCCGCAACACCGGCTATGACTTTTTCTGCAACATCAACATCCAGTTTGCCACAGGCAAAATAATCAAGGAAAAAAAGTGGTTCTGCGCGGCTTACGACTAAATCGTTCACACACATAGCAACGCAATCGACCCCTATGCCATCATGTAAACCGGTTTCAATGGCAATTTTCAATTTGGTACCAACGCCGTCATTGCTGCTTACAATTAGCGGGTCTTTATAGCCGGTTGCCTTAATGTCAAAAAAAGCACCAAACCCGCCAAGACCTGCATCGGCGCCGCGGCGCGCGGTTGATTTGGCTAGCGGTTTAATCCTGCGTACCAGTTCATTTCCAGCGTCAATATTAACGCCTGCTTTTGCATAAGCATCTTTGGCTGCGGTGTTAGTCGTCATTCACTATCCTGTACTAATAGCTAGAAATTGCCATAAACTTCGTTATGATACCCTCGTTTAGTTCGGTGGCATAAGCCGCCGCCGCGCCAGTCGGCGCGGATGCCCGCACGTTTATTTCATTTTTAAGTGCGCGGGCATGTTCTTTTTACCTAAGCTTGTGACTTTTGCCAATGCTACGTTTTATCTTTGTTTTTGCACTTATATTGCTGGAAGCTGCGCCAGCACTGGCAGCAAGCTCCTCGCCTCTGCCAACGATTGCTTCACCAACCCTTGCTGCGCCTGCCCCCAAAGCAGTAGCGCCCGCACCTGCACCGGCTGCAACAAAACCACAACCTGCACCTGTTAAAGATAATCCGCCGGCGGCGGTTTCAAAAATTGAAAGCGCGCCTGCTGCGAGTGATGGTTCGGGCGAAGTATCAGAAGATGATCCATATACCGTTCATGGCGTAAAGGTGGATGTAAGCGAAAGCACATCCATGAAAGCACGCGACAAGGCATTCACGCTTGGCCAGCAAACCGCCTTCATTGCTCTGGCAAAAAGCTTATCTGGTGATGAACCGCTTAAAGTTTATGATGAAGCCACCATCGGTAAACTTATAAAAAGCTTTGAAGTGGAAAGCGAACGTGCTTCAGGCACTCGTTATACTGCAACACTGACCTATCACTTTAAACCACAAGCTACGGCAGCATTACTGGGCAAAGGCGGCGCAGAAGTGAATGACGACCCCTATAACCGCCCTAAAAAGCCAGATGGTATTCAAGCATTAAGTGCAACCACCATGCCGCCGATGCGCATTCTGGTATTACCCATTTTGCGTGCTCCTGACCGTAGTATTTTATGGGAAGAGAAAACCCCATGGCATCTCGCGTGGTATAATGTGCTTTCCGACAAGCCCACACCGGATTTGATTTTACCCGATGGAACGGTTGAAGATGTGGGTGCAATCACATCCAGCGAAGCATTAGCAGGGCTAAACCTTCCGCTTACCCGCATCATGCGCAAATACCAGGCACGCGGCGCGATCGTTCCAGTGCTATTGGCCAACAATACTATGCCGCAAGCTAACCAGAGCCTTTCCGTACAACTGGCACGGTTTGATGAACGCGGCAAAATGATCAGCACCATCGTGTTGCCTGTGCCCGCGCAACCCAACCGCAAGGATATGGAATGGCTGCAAGCCAGCGTCACCAATTCAATCGCCGCATGGCGCGATAGCGTTTCAAAAACACAGCCCGTTATGCCACAATACGGTGTTGCGCAGCCGGCAATGCCAACCAATACCACGCCGAGCCAATTCTTGCGTGTAACCTTGACCGTGCCGTTTGCAAATATGGAGGAATGGTCAGCCAAGCGTGAAGCATTGCAAGCTATTCCCGGCATGGCGGCACTGGAAGTGTTGCGCATGAACCGTTACCGCGCAGTTGTACAAATTGATTATACTGGTGCACAAAGCCAGCTTGATCAGGCGCTTTCAACGCGTAACATGCAAATCATGCCAACCAACCCGCCCGATGGAACATATATGTTGAGCAGTACCGCGCAGCCGCAGGTGATAAATGGCACACCTGGCCAACCTGTATTCACCACCGTTTATCCAAATGCGCAACCACAGCAAATGCAGCCAACACAACAACCTTATCCGCAAGGCTATCAACCTGCGTATAATCCTGACTATCAGCAACAACAGATGGATGCTGGGCCAGCATCCGGCCAAGACCCAAATATCCAAGACCGATTTGAACAGCAATAATCAACCCCGATGAAACCCCATTCTTCAGACACCGATTATCAAGTACGGTTTTGGCTCTTAGCCATTCTTGGCTTTTGCGCAATTGTGTGGGTGCTTTCAGGTGTTTTGACCCCCTTTGTGCTCGCACTTGCGATTGCCTATTTCCTTAATCCTTTGGTCAGCGGCCTTTGCAAAATTGGGGCACCACGATGGCTTGGCGCAATCATTGTGCTCCTTATCTTCTTGGCGATTATTACCACCGCAACCATCTTCCTTGCACCGCTTATCCGCGCGCAGGTTGTGGAACTTGTAAACTCCCTCCCCTCGTACATCGATACTTTGCAGCGGGAATTATGGCCGCGGATTAAAGATGTGCTGGAGCACCTTCCTGCTGTTGACACCGGCAAGCTCCAAGACACCTTTAGTCAATACACGACGGATGTAGTGAATTTTGTCGGCCGCATGGTGGGCAACGTCGTAACCAGCAGCATGGCGTTACTTGATATTCTTGCGCTCATAGTTTTAACACCTGTAATCGCATTTTATCTGATGCGCGATTGGCAAGGCATGCTTTCAAAAGTAAATAGCTACCTCCCTGTACGCCATGCGCCTGCGATCCGTCAGGAACTCCATAACATCGATATGATGATTGCCGGTTTCATTCGCGGGCAAGCGTTGGTTAGTCTGGCGCTTGCCAGCTTTTATAGCATCACGCTAAGCCTCGCGGGATTGAAGTACGGTATGGTCATTGGCCTTATTAGCGGGCTTTTGTCGTTTATTCCAATTGTTGGAACGCTGATCGGTATCATCACCAGCCTTATTATGGCGTTTATCCAGTTTGATAATATGAACTCGATATTGATGGTGGGCGCGATTTTTGCGATTGCGCAGATACTGGATGGCTATTTTCTCACGCCCAAACTGGTGGGTGACCGCGTCGGTCTGCATCCTGTCTGGATTATTTTTGCCGTGCTTGCTGGCGGAAAGCTATTTGGTGCAATTGGCATCATCATCGCCGTACCGCTTGCAGGAACGGTAGCCATTCTTATCCGCCTTGGCCTGCGCCAATACCGTCGCAGTAAGTATTTCAGCCCCATTCCGCCGTCCACGTATTAGTATGTGCGCGCAACAAATCCCGTTTGCATTACCTGTTGAACCGAGTATGGGAGAAGATGATTTTCTCATCACGCCCAGCAACCAAACAGCGGCGGCCCAATTGAACAACGACAGCACAACATTGCTGCTAGGGCCAAAGGGCACCGGCAAAAGTCATCTCGCCCGCATTTGGCAAAAACGTCGCAATGCCTTTTCGTTTAACATATCAACCACAACCATCGGCACATTATCGCAAGCGGTGCTGTGGGAAGATGCGGATGCAACCAACTGGAACGCATACAGCCAAGAAACAGCATTTCATTTACTGAATACCGTAAAGGAAAAAAAGCTGCCGTTGCTTGTTACCGCAACGAAACCGCCAGCACAGTGGGATTTGACCCTGGCCGATTTGCGTTCACGCCTATTGGCTATTAATGTCGCAACAATAGATATGCCGGATGATGCGTTGGTGGCGGGATTGTTACTTAAACATTTCAAAGACAGACAGCTGCGCGTGAGCGAAGATGTGTTGAATTATATTATTCCGCGCATCGCTCGTGATGGCGCGGTGATTGAAGACACAGTGAAACAACTCGATGTATTATCGCTTGCAAATAACCACGCGATTACCATTCCGCTTATTAAAAAAGTACTGGAATCTGCTTAGGCGGCACAGGCCGTAAAGCCTTTTTGTAATTCATCCACCGGCAAATCGCGGCCAATAAATACCAAACGGCTTTGCTTGTTTTCATTTGCCTTCCATGGGCGTTGAAAGCCGCCTTCCTTTACCATGTGCACGGCTTGGAATACAAAGCGGTCGGGCTCGCCATTCAAATTCAAAATACCTTTTGAACGAAGGATATTTTGCCCATGATTGGCCAAAACATCGCTAATCCAGCCATCGAATTTTTCGGTATCTAGCGGTTTGTCACTACTCAGGGAAATGCTGCTAATCCCTTCGTAATGCGGGGCATGGTCATGGTCGTGTCCGTGATGGTCGTGACCATGGCCATGATCATGGCCGCAATGTTCATCATGCACGTGATGCGGATCATGCGAGTGATTGCACAGGAAATGCGGGTCAGCTTCCAGAATGCGGTTTAAATCAAATGCACCCCTATCAAGGATTTTATCCAGCGCGATAGATGAACGCTGCGTGTGGTAAATCGGTGCAAAGCGGTTAATGATTTTGATTGTCTTTTCGAGTTCTGATAATTCCTTTGGGCTTACCAAATCTGTTTTATTAAGAAGGATAACGTCAGCAAATGCAATTTGTTCCACCGCTTCGCGGCTATCATTTAAACGTGCCGATAAATGCTTGGCATCAACCACCGTAACAACAGCATCTAACTTTGTGCGGCGCGCAACGTCTTCATCCACAAAGAATGTTTGGGCAACAGGAGCCGGGTCAGCAAGACCCGTGGTTTCTACAATAATGCCGTCAAAGCTGCCCTTACGTTTCATCAGATTACTGATGATACGGATAAGATCACCGCGCACAGTGCAGCAGATGCACCCATTATTCATTTCGAACACTTCTTCATCGCTATCGACAATTAAATCATTATCAATGCCGATTTCACCAAATTCATTGACAATCACCGCGTATTTCTTGCCATGTGGTTCCGACAGGATGCGGTTGAGCAAGGTTGTTTTGCCAGCGCCCAGATAGCCTGTGAGTACGGTTACGGGTATTTTTTGTTCCATGATGAAGACCACATTTTTGATAGATTAGAGCACTTCTTTTTCATACAATCTTGCTATTAAGTCTAGTGTGTTCAGAAAGCCTTTCAATATGCCCAAAAATATCCTTGTCGCAGGCGGCGCCGGTTATATTGGCAGCCATTTTTGCAAATTGGCCGCTGCAAAAGGCTATACCCCCGTTACCATAGACAGATTAACCAGCCCTTCCCCGCGCGTGGAGGAATGGCGGCGCAATGCTGTGAAATGGGGCCCGCTGGAAATTGCCGATATGGGTGACGAGGATGCGGTTAAACGTATTGTACAAACCTATAAACCCGTTGCGGTTGTTTGTTTTGCCGCATTAATCGAAGTAGCGGAATCCGTTGCCAAACCTGATATCTACTGGGACAACAACTATCATAAGGCAGTACGTTTTTTCAAAACACTGGAACGTAATAAGGTAGAAAACGCCGTGTTTTCATCAACCGCTGCGGTGTATGGCAATCCCGTTAGTCCACGCCCACTGGTTGAAAACGATGTGCTTGCCCCAATTAATCCATACGGCATGACGAAATTAGCTTGCGAAGTTGCGTTGCAAGGATTATCGCAGCGCAAAGAAGTTTCAAAAAACTTTATCGATGAATTGATACAGCGCAGCGCGACATCTGAATTCAACTCATCCCTTTTTCCATCCATGCGTAGCGTAATCTTCCGCTACTTTAATGCAGCTGGAGCGGATGAAAGCGCAGTGATTGGCGAAATGCACGAACCCGAAACGCATCTGATTGCCAATGCTGTATTGGCCGCACAACATGCACGTGATTTTGCCAAGGATAAAAAATTTACCTTGAATGGAACCGATTACCCAACACCGGATGGCACCTGCGTGCGTGATTACATTCATGTGGAAGATTTGGCTCTATCGCATATTCTTGGCCTTGAATATCTTCTGGCCGGCGGCAAAAGCGATGTATTCAACCTTGGCACCGGTAAGGGGTATAGCGTTAGGGAAGTCATTAACGGCGTAAAGAAAGCGACAGGAAAAGATTTTACAGTGCAAGAAGGCCCGCGCCGCGCAGGTGACCCGGCGTTCCTTGTTGCCGACGCAAACAAAGCAGAACACGTATTAGGCTGGAAACCAACGCATCATCTGGAAACGATTATTAAAAGCGCCACAAATTTCCATGGCAAACACGGTTAGGCGACTTCTTTTCCGTAATACATAACACCGATTTTGATGTTTTCCTCGCCATGGTCGCGGCGGCGTTTATTGGTATCGCGCAAACTGTAGATGCACCCGCAATATTCCTGCTGGTAAAAATGTTCGCGCTTTGAAATATCAATCATGCGCTCGGCTCCGCCGCCTTTGCGCCAGTTATAATCCCAATAACTCAGCCCTTCATAACGGGCAGCAGCGCGGTGTCCGCAGCCATTAATCTGGTTCATATCTTTCCAGCGCGAAATACCAAGACATGATGTAAATAGATTGAAGCCGTGCTCATGTGCATAGAGCGCAGTACGTTCAAAACGCATATCAAAGCATTCGGTGCAGCGCTTACCCTTTTCCTTTTCCCACTCCATCCCTTTCATGCGGTCAAACCAGTTGTCGGTATCGTAATCCGCATCAATAAACGGAATACCCATTTTTTCGGCAAAGCGGATATTTTCTTGCTTGCGCAATTCATATTCTTCACGCGGATGGATATTGGGATTGTAGAAATAAATCATGATATCGAGGCCACTGGCCTGCATGGCTTCCATCACTTCGCCCGAACATGGCGCGCAGCAGGAATGCAGCAACACTTTGTCGGCGCCACCCGGAACAGGCAATTTCAAGCGTTCAGCAGTGGTATTAAAGGGATGCGTCATGCTCTGCTTCCAATGATAGTAAATAGCGTTTCTTTGATAAACCACCGGTGTAACCGCCAATTGAACCATCGTTGCTGATTACGCGGTGACATGGAACTAATACGCATAAGGGGTTTTTGCCATTGGCCGTACCCACCGCACGGCACGCCTTTGGGTTGCCAACCATCATGGCTATATCTTTGTAGCTCGCAGTTTTTCCATATGGAATTTTGGAGAGCGCTTTCCACACTTTTTTCTGGAATGGCGTACCCTTCACCTCAAGTGGCACATCAAAGGATGTGAGCTTGCCTTTGAAATACTTTTCCAATTGCTGTTTTGTTTTATTCAACACAGCATCACGTGCACCGGCGTCCAGTTCCGTTTTATTTGCTAATGGCTTTTCTGAAATACGCAACGCGGTCAGTGCATGACCGTTTCCATAAAGGGTCAAAACACCCAAAGGGCTCTCCATCACAGCCGCGCATGTAGTAGATTTCATGCCCGATTTAGGGGATAACTTGACTGTTCGTTTTATTAGCCTTTTCATTGCTTTTGGCATGATTTCTATCCAGAATTTATGCATTACTTATGCCAGAAGATCAGCAAAAATACACTCCAAATCAATGGCATGAGCGAATAGGCTTGCCAGTTATTGCCAAATTAGGGTAAAAACCATCACGTTTGGCTTAAGACTACGCCCAGATACAACCTATCTTGCGCTACGACTTTGACAAACTTTTGGAGCACATGCTCTTAAAGCAAAACTAAACTGGCAAGAAGGAGTATCACTATGCCATCAGGTACAGTAAAATGGTTCAACGCCCAAAAGGGTTATGGATTCATCACACCAGACGAAGGTGGCCGCGACGTGTTCGTTCACGTTACAGCTGTTGAACGCGCTGGCATGGACGGTTTGCGTGAAGGTCAAAAGATTTCCTACGAAATCGCGACACAAAAAGGCAAAGAATCAGCAGTAAATCTTAAAGCTGTTTAAGCCTTTCGACGAATTTCTGATAAACTCCCCGGAAGTGAATTCCGGGGAGTTTTTTTTATGCCCACAAAACTGTTAAGGTTCGAAAACAAGAAAGAGCCCCTACTGCCACGCAATAAGTGGGTACAACGCCTTATCAACACCGCTTGGCTAGCCACAGGCGTAATCGCCGGCTCCCTGACTATCGGTGTTACGGGTTATCATTTTATTTCAGGGCTTCCTTGGATCGATGCGCTTTTGGAAAGCTCGATGATTTTGGGCGGAATGGGCGCCGTTGCTCCAATGACAACGGATGCCGCAAAACTGTTCGCATCCTTTTATGCACTGATGAGCGGCCTCATCATTATGAGCACCACCGGCTTATTGCTTGCCCCGTTTTTGCACCGCATGATGCACCGCTTCCACGCCGACCCCGATAATCAGAATTAAATAAAAAATGATTGCACCGCTAAAACTCACCCACCAAGACACACTTACCGTTGCGGAATTAAAAGCCGAAGGCATTTGGCCCAATCATTACATATCGGCGATAGGCCTCATCCCACTGCTGCGTAATCTGGGCGACAATATAAAGGGGCTTGAAATTGGCGTATGTCGCGGTGAAAACATTGTGCGCTTTCTCGATGATTGCCCAAATATCGCACACATCGACGCAGTTGATCCTTATGAAGCTTATGATGACCCGAATGGCGGCATGGACCAAGCGATGATGGATACCTTCCATGCACTTGCGGTCAAAAACTTCGAAAGCTATCCGGGCCGCGTGACATTGCACCGTATGAGATCCGTCAATTTTGCGCGCACGATTGATGATCATTTTTATGATTATCTTTTTATTGATGGTGACCATTCCTATGCAGCGGTGCGCGATGATATTGCCGCGTGGTATCCCAAATTAAAAACCGGCGGATTATTTTGCGGACATGATGTGCTGGTGAAAGATGTGCAGCGCGCGATTGTAGAATTCCGTGATACGAATGGTATTAAAACGCCCGTGCAGCTTTGCAAAAACACCGTCTGGTACTGGAAAAAAGAATAGGCCGTCAGGGCGCAGGAATAGCACGTATATCCGCGATGCGGATAGGCGCGAAAGATGGATGGAGGATGATGTCGCCTTGCGGGGTCATGGTTCCGAGTTCTTTCATAATAACATCCCCCTTACCGCGCTTGTGGTTTGATGCGGTTTCAATGTAACCGATCTGGTCATGGTCGATAACCATCGCAACGCCAACGCCTGTTGATACGATACGTGAATCAAGACCGATGGAATTCGGCTTCACATTCGGGATAGTTTTTCCGCTTTTATGGCCATGAAACTGGATCATGCGGCGTACCGCCCCGCGCCGGATACGAATGCGGCTAGTGCTGTCATCGGCCTTGCGAACGCCAGTCTTAACTTCCAGCGACAGATCACGCAAATGAACAGTCTCCAGCAACCCAGTTTTGGCATGCAAAAATGCAAGGCGTGGCAAGTTTTCAGTCGGCATGCGTTCGGCAGACGCATAGAGTGCCGATAATATCTTGAGATGATTGCGCCGCTTCATCTCCACCTTCAACGCATCACGGATTTTTTCAAAATCAATATCCAGTTCCTGCGCGGCCTTGAGAACGTCATGGGAAATATCCCGCTCGCTTTTTGTCGCAGAGGGCGCGGCTTGAACAGGCCTCCTTCTTTGTATCTCCGCAACGCGGATGCGCAGTAATTCAAACCGCTCTTTTAGCTTATTCTTTATAACACCATAACTTTCGGCTGTTTGCAGGCCTCCGCCTTCCAAAAACCAGCAGAGGGACTCATACGTCCAACGCCGTTTTTCGCCGGTCAGCATTTCACGATGCAAATCTTTTGAAACATCGGTGTCCTGAAAGCGTTCACGCGACCCCAACAGAAATAGATTTAAGTTATATTCATGATTACCAACCAGCCCGCTAAAGCTGATGCGGTACTTATGATTTCTACTGCCCTTCTTACCTAACCCCATACGCTCGACCAAAATCTTGAACACGCCTGCGGTATCGGGGCCCTTATCGTTCATATCACCCAGAAATAAAATACGCGCGGTTTGATTTTTCTTTAGCGGATTTTGTTTGATATGACAGTGAACGAGATCAAGCAATCGTTCCAAAATCATCGCATGGCCATGATTATCCGTGATGACATATATTCGTTCATCACCTGAAATTTCCAAATGTTCGTTCAATAAAGGACGCATGTTTAAAAAATAAATATGGACTATATGCGCGTATAACTAACCCATGCTTTGACATATTTCCATGCTGGTTTTATTTTCCAGATACACCTCCTCAAGGCCTGTTTGGCTCCAGGTAATGTGCTGCTAGGAATCGAATTAATCCGCCCCCATAAAATGCCAAGGTGCCAAAAACCCCTATAAATTAAGGGTTTTCTAAACCCGTTTTTACTGATTTCTGTGGATTAAGCCCGTTTAGAAGGCATTTTTCTGCATTTTTTTTGCGAACATGCAAAAAATGCTATCGACAAAGGCGTTTAAAGCTGCTGAGAATTCATTCGTTCGGTGTCGTGATTCTAAGGTTGATAAACAAACCTCACTAAAACAGGCATTGAACAATGACTCTTTAATCTCTTCGAAACCTTAAAAAACAGGACCACTGCTCATGGCTACTGCAACTCAACCAACCGTAACTCTGAAGCAAATCGCAGCTGAACTCGCTGAAAAGAACGATATGCCAAAGAAGACCCTCAACACCCTGATGGAAGGCCTCGTAGCCTCCCTCGTTAAGAACCTGAAGAAGGGCAACCGCGTACGCATGGCTGGCCTCGGCATCTTGCAAGTTCGCAAGCGCGCTGCTCGCATGGGCCGCAACCCAGCTACCGGAGAAACCATCTCCATCCCAGCAAAGAAGAAGATCGCTTTCCGCGCTGCTAAGGAACTTAAAGAAGCAGTTGGCAAGTAATTGCTGATAATTATTCGCTTTATTGCGTAATAATGAACAAAACCCACCCTTTACAGGGTGGGTTTTTTCTTGCGCTTTTATTGGGCACCCCCTATAACAGCACCATTGTTTGACTTAAATGACCGCCTATTTCTGTTATTAGATGCTGTGCTGTCCCTTATGCAAACCTGAGCCAATAAGCCTAGACCGAGTTCTAGCAATGCTCGTGGGGATACCCAAGATGGGATATCCGGACACACACATAACCATGAACTGAACAGAAAGACCCCCATGTCATCCTTTAACGATTTTGCGTTACCGCAAGCCCTCCAACACGCCATCGAAAAACTGAATTTCACCATAGCCACCCCTATTCAAATGGGCGCCATTCCGCCTGCCCTTGAAGGTAAGGATATTTTAGGAACCGCACAAACAGGCACGGGCAAAACCGCAGCATTTGCTATTCCACTTATTGCCAAGCTAATGGCCAATCCCACCGCAACCGCCATCGTTCTTTTGCCGACCCGCGAATTGGCGGCACAGGTTGAAAAAGCAGTCATTGAATTATCGGCTGGTTCAAAGCTTCTTACCGCCCTGCTTATTGGCGGAGATTCCATGGGCAAACAGCTCAACCAGTTACAAAAGAAGCCTCGCGTAATTATTGGCACACCAGGCCGCGTAAACGACCATTTAAAGCGCGGCACATTAAAACTGTCACACGCCGAAGTATTGGTGCTCGATGAAACTGATCGTATGCTCGATATGGGTTTTGGCATTCAAATCGAAACGATTATTGAGAAAATGCCAAAACAGCGCCAGACGCTGATGTTCTCTGCAACCATGCCGGGCGAAATCGTCAAGCTGGCGGGGCGTTATTTGAACCACCCCGTACGCATTTCGGTAGGTGAAACCAACCAAACCGCAGCAAATGTCGAACTAAAGGTTGTTGAAACCGAAGATGGCAAGAAATATGAACATCTTATCCGTGAACTGGGCGAACGCCAAGGCAGCGTGATCATTTTCGTTAAAACCAAATACGGCGCAGACCGTTTGGCCAAACGCCTTCGTGGAGATGATTATGAATCCGATGCATTGCACGGCGATTTACGTCAGCACAAACGCGACAAAGTAACTCGTAATTTCCGTGAACAAAAATACCGCATTCTGGTTGCAACGGATGTGGCAGCCCGCGGTTTAGATATTCCGCACATTGAACACGTGATCAATTACGATCTGCCACAAGCTCCCGAAGATTTCATTCACCGTATTGGCCGCACCGGCCGCGCGGGCGCAAAAGGACAAGCGGTTAGCTTTGTTGCACCATCGGAATCCCGCAAATGGTTTGCAATTGAACGCTTGCTGGACCCAACCAAGAAACAAGGTAAGTCATCTTCCGGAAATTATGAAAAACGTGGCCGTGCTGGCAGTGATGGCGAAGGCTATAAGGGCAAGTCGTTCGGAAAGAAGTTTGGCGGTAAAAAATTTGGCGATAAAAAACGATTTGAACGTGATAATCGTGGAGATGATGATACACCACGATTTGAAAAGAAACGTGAATTCTTCAAGAAAGATCACGTAAACAAGCCAGAAGGCGAACGTGATGAACAGCGTTCATTCGCTAAAAAGCCGTTTAAGAAGGAACGTAGCTTTGACCGCGTAGAGCGTGGAGGTTTTGAACGCAATGAAGAACGCCGCGATGACCGCAAACCGTTTGGCGAGCGCAAGTCTTTTGGCGATAAAAAGCCATTTGGCAAGAAGCCCTTCAACAAAGGTAGCTTTGATCCATTAGATAAGCGTGAAGGTTTTGAGCGCGAGCGCAATGAATTCAACCGTGACGCCGCCGAACGCAAACCATTTGGCAAAAAGCCATTTAAAAAAGAATGGGGCAATAAGGAACGTAGTTTTGACCGCACGGAACGCAGTGGTTTTGATCGTGATGATCGTGAACCCAAGCCGTTCGGCAAAAAGCCGTTTAATAAAGAACGCCGCTTCGATAATGATAGCGAGCGCAAACCGTTCGGCAAAAAGTCATTTGATAAAGAACGTAGCTTTGGTAATGACAATCGCAGAGAAGATCGCCGTGACGATAGACGCTCTGAAAACCGTTTTGGAAAATCTGAGGGTGGCAATAAGCCGTTTGGTAAAAAATCATTTGGTAATAAGGGCGGCAAGCCTTCATTTGGCGGGAAGCCAGCTTTTGGCAAACGCAGAGATGAAGAAGGCGCTGGCAAGCCCCGCTCCTTCCATAAGAAACGCGGCTAGCACCTTTAAAACCGCTTGAATGACGATTCCATAAAATTGCTTATGGGATGCCATGCGGTCGCCTTAATTGGGGTAGAGCCTCTTTGGTGTTTTCCACCTTATCCATATCAGGAGCATCCTATGACACTTGCTAAATCACTAGCCCTTGCAGCGGTACTTACAGTTGGCGTTGCATCCAGCGCATTTGCATACCAAGTAACCGGCCCGATCCTTGAACTAACCGACAGCAAAATTGTTGTTCAAAAAGGCAAAGAAAAATGGGAAATCGCGCGCACCGGCGCAACCGAAATTCCAGTCGATGCAAAAGTTGGTGATAAAGTCACCATCGAATACGGCATGACTGCAGAAAAGGTTGAAATGAAGGGCGCAAAGAAAGCTGAAAAGCAGCCAACCGCTCACCCTGCAACGGCAACAGCAGGCGAGGCCGCACCGACCCATGTATCAACCAAAGCGCCAAAGCCGGTTCCAGCACCAGCCGTAAGCCACTAATTTAATAAAATCGTGAAACCGCCTTTTGGGGAAACCTGAAAGGCGGTTTTTACGTCTGAGTGGAAGCAGTAATGAGCGCATCCAGTTCAAGCCAGCGCTGTTCAGCCTTTTCCAGCTCATGCGTGGCTGCGGCGTGCCGCTTGGTTGCTTCATGAAATGCATCAATATCACGGGCATAGAAATCAGCATCTTGCAGCAGCGTATTTAAATCTGCGATTTCATGCTCCAGCTTTGCGATTTTATCAGGAAGCTGTTCCCATTCGTATTGATGCTTGTATGACAATTTAATAGCAGGTTTTTCAACCTTGCGCGGCTCGCTTTTTACCGGTTGCGCTTTCGGTTTTTCCTGAACTTGTTCTCCTGCGGGTTTCTTGGCATCGCGCTTTTGCTTGAACGCCAGGTAATCCTGATACCCGCCGATCACACCTTCCACTTTTCCATCGCCTTCAAACGCCAACATTTTGCTGACCGTTTGGTCTAAAAAATCACGGTCATGGCTAACAACAATCAAGGTACCCGTATAACCCGCTAGAATATCCTCCAGCATATCAAGCGTATCCATATCCAAATCATTGGTAGGTTCATCAAGGATAAGCAGGCTGCCGGGGTTCGCTAGAATTTTAGCAAGCAGTAAACGGTTTTTTTGCCCACCCGACAATGTGCTAACCGCGTGATGCACCATTTTGGGGTCGAACATGAAATCTTTTAAATAGCCGCAGATATGGCGGGTTTTGCCCATCACATCCAGATGGTCGCTGCCATTAGGACATAAGGTTTTATGAAGCGAATTTTCAGGGTTTAAGTCCTTGCGCTTTTGGTCGAAATACGAGAACTGTAAATCCTTGGTTAGCTTGACCTTGCCCATATCAGGGGCAAGTTCACCCACCAGCATTTTCAAGAAACTGGTTTTACCGGAACCGTTTTTACCCACAATGCCAATACGATCTCCGCGCATAATGCGCAGATTAAATCCATCAAGAATAGTTTTTGTGCGCCCTTCATCGACATAACTTTTGTGCACTTTGAAGAACTCCGCGACGATACGCGTAGATGATACTTCTTCTTCCTTTAACGGCGTGAATTCGATTTTGGATAACATGCGGGCAAGTGAATTTTTATCTGCGCGCAGTCTGTCACGCTCAATCTTCATCAGTTCTACGCGGCGCACATTGCGTTTACGGCGCGCTTTTACACCCCTACTTGCCCACTCCACCTCCTGATCCAACACCTTCTGGCGGTTTTTTAATTCGCGTTCTTCATGTTCCAATAACTGCGTTGACCATTCTTCGAAATGACCAAATCCTTTGGGGCATACGCGTAAGCGGCCTCTATCCAGCCAAAACACCTTATCGGATATATTCGCCAAAAACGCCTTGTCATGGCTGATACATACAATCGCGCCATGATAGAATTTCAGGTACGTTTCCAGCCATTCAATCACATCCAGATCCAGATGGTTGGTGGGTTCGTCTAACAACAGAATATCCGGACCTTCAACCAACGCGCGCGCCAGCGCCGCGCGGCGCAATTGTCCACCCGATAGCGCAGCCATTTTATCATCCAGATTCAGGTGCAATGGCGCGATGACCATTTCAATTTTATAATCCTGAGCGCCGTCTTGATTATCGGTATTCAGGCCTTCAAAAACAAAATCGTAAACGGTTTGGCCGGGTTTAAACGCCACTTCCTGCTGTAAATAACCAACGCTGGTGCCCTGCAATTGCCAACGCTCGCCTTCATCCAATTCTTTGATACCTTGGATAATATTCATCAGTGTTGTTTTGCCCACGCCGTTTTTACCGACCAAGCAAATCTTGTCGCCTTCACAGATTGAGAAGGATAGGTTTTCGAACAAGACTTTCTCGCCATACTGGATAGCGGCATCTTGAACGCTGAGCAAAAGGGTGGCGGCCACGAAAAGCTTTCAATAGTTGTGAAACGGATTAGCTAAATAGGCCTTAAATGGCCTGAAATCAAAGCAAACCTTGCATGATTTGGTAAAAAACCATAAATAAACAGCCATGAAAAAGCTAAAAACCAAACTGCTTGGTAAGGCAACACCCATACCGCAATCACCACATAAAGCGATATTGGAAGCCGTGCCCAACCCGCACCCAGACCATTATGTTGCGCGCTTTACTGCGCCGGAATTTACATCGCTGTGCCCCGTGACGGGCCAGCCGGATTTTGCGCATATCGTTGTTGATATTGTTGCTAACAAATGGCTGCTCGAAAGCAAATCATTCAAGCTGTACCTGTTCTCCTTCCGCAACCACGGTGCATTCCATGAAGATTGCACGGTGCGTATTGGCAAAGACATTGCCGCGACCATCAAGCCGCATTACCTGCGAATTGGTGGTTACTGGTACCCACGCGGCGGCATTCCGATTGATGTGTTCTGGCAAACCGGCACATTGCCCAAGGGCGTATGGCTCCCAGACCAAGGCGTTTCACCCTATAAGGGTCGCGGTTAAATGGTCTATTCGGTAAAGGAAATTTTTAAAACATTACAAGGCGAAGGCGGACAAGCCGGACGCGCCGCGGTGTTTTGCCGTTTTGCCGGATGCAATTTATGGACAGGCCGCGAAGAAGACCGCGCCAATGCCACATGCAATTTCTGTGACACCGATTTTGTTGGAACAGATGGCATTGGTGGCGGCAAATACACCGATGCTGTGGCATTATGTAATGCACTGGTCACGTGCTGGGGCGCAGATACACAGCGCCGCTTGGTTGTATTCACCGGCGGTGAACCCTTACTGCAATTAGATGACGCGGTCATCGCCGCCGTGCATAACGCCGGATTTGAAATTGCCATAGAAACGAATGGTACCCTTCATGCGCCCGCCAGCATTGACTGGATTTGCGTGAGCCCAAAAGCCAAGGCCGAACTAAAGCAAAAGACAGGCAAGGAATTAAAACTGGTTTACCCGCAAGACGGCGTATCCCCTGCTGATTTTGAAAATCTGCGCTTTGACCATTTCTGGCTACAACCCATGGATGGGGTGGACCGGGCAAAGAATACCCAATTGGCAGTCGAATTTTGCATGAATAATCCACGCTGGCGGGTCAGCCTGCAAACCCACAAGCTTATGGGCATTCCTTAATGTACGAACTCAGCAAACAATTCCGCTTTGATGCCGCACACACATTGAACCGCAATGTAAACAACGCGAAAGAAGAAAACCGTAGCCGTGAAATTCATGGCCATTCCTACCGTGCGGAAATTACCCTGCGCGGCGAGCCAAACCCGGCAACCGGAATGCTGATTGATTTATATCAGTTCGAGAAAATAATTGAAGAAGCACGTGATGGATTAGAACATAAGTTCCTTGATGATTTAAAAGACCTTGGTCCTGCCACAATGGAAAATCTATCCGCATGGATATGGAAGCAACTGGCGCCCAAGCTGCCAATGCTGCACAGCGTGACCGTTTACCGCGATAGCGGTAGCGAAAAATGCGTTTATTTTGGGCCTAAAAAATGAGTTCCGCACTGGTTCTTTTCTCCGGCGGGCAAGATAGCACCGTATGCCTTGCGTGGGCACTGAACCAATTCGAAACCGTACATACGATTGGGTTTGATTACGGGCAACGGCATAGTGTTGAATTGACCTGTCGTAAAACAGTCATCGAAAAAATAAAAACCGCATATCCTATGTGGAGCAAAAAAATTGGCAGCGATACGCTAATTGATTTGAAATCGCTGAGCAGTATTGCCGAGACATCGCTTACCCGTGAAATGGAAATCAAATTTAACAAAAACGGCCTACCCAATACATTTGTGCCGGGGCGCAATTTGCTGTTTTTCAATTACGCAGCTGCCCTTGCCTACCGCCTGGGCGTTAAAAACCTTGTGGGCGGAATGTGCGAAACGGATTATTCAGGTTATCCCGATTGCCGCGATGAAACATTGAAAGCGTTGGAACGCGCCATCAACTTTGGTATGGGCGAGGAATTTAAAATCCACACGCCACTGATGTGGGTAGATAAGGCGAAGACATGGGAATTAGCAAAAACCCTTGGTGGACAGCCGTTAATCGACATTATCGTAAATGAAACCCATAGCTGTTATATGGGTGACCACACAACTAAACATACATGGGGCTATGGCTGCGGCACTTGCCCTGCATGCGAATTGCGTGAAGCTGGCTATCATAAATATAAGGCGAGCTGACTATTCGAAAATACGCGTCACCTTGGGGCGTACGAACAACGTGTCGTCACGTTTAATGACCAATTTATCAAGAACACTTTTTGGAACTTCGGCTTGCAGCACGCGGTTGCTATTGGATTCCAGTTCCATTTTTACTAGCGGCCCCGCAGGGTTGATGTGAATGACCTTTACTTGGATGCCGTCATCATCTAGCGGGTCACGCGATACCAGCATTTCATGCGGGCGCGCATAAAGCTTAATGGCCTTCGCACCTTCGGGCATGCGCAAGATGCGTTTCTTTTCCGGCAATAGCAGGCGTTCGGTTTCTGCTTCTTCTTGGCTCGCAACTTCATCGGCGCTATCTACCACATCGGTTTCAGCGATATGGATGCGGCCATCGCGGTCCTTCCAACCGTCAAATTCGTTATAATTGCCCATGAAGTCATAGACGAATGCGTTGGCTGGCGTGTGATAAACCTGTTCTGGCGTCCCCACCTGTTCAATACGGCTGCTGTTCATGACCACCACGCGGTCAGCAACTTCCATTGCTTCTTCCTGATCATGCGTTACAAAAATACTGGTGATGTGCATATCGTTATGCAATTTACGCATCCAGCGACGAAGCTCTTTGCGCACCTTGGCATCAAGCGCACCAAAGGGTTCATCGAGCAGCAAGACTTGGGGCTCCACCGCAAGCGCACGCGCAAGCGCAACACGTTGGCGCTGCCCGCCCGACAACTGGCTTGGATATCGATCCCAAAATGCCTCTAAATGGACAAGGTTTAAAAGTTTCACGACCTTGCGGCGGATAGCAAATTCGGTTGGGCGGTATTTTTTATTACGTACACGCAACCCAAAGGCAATATTTTCAAACACGGTCATATGTTTGAACAGGGCATAATGTTGGAATACGAAGCCGACATGCCTGTCCTGATCATTTGTACGGGCTTCTGCGCCATCAAATTCCACGCTGCCACTATCCGGAAAATCAAGCCCAGAGATAATTCGCAGCAAGCTGGTTTTACCTGAACCCGATGGGCCAAGCAGTGCAACAAGTTCGCCTGATTTCACATCAAGGCTGACATTATCCAGCGCGACGAATTCCTTGTAACGCTTGCAGATGTTTTTTGCGCTAATACCCATTGTCTACCCTTACGTCGTTATCTTTTTGGTTTTGGCGCCGTATTTTTCAACCATGCGTTTGAGCATTAATGTGACGAGCGCCAATAAAGTGAGAATGGATGCCACTGAAAACGCAGCGACAAAATTATATTCGTTATACAAAATCTCAACCTGCAACGGGATGGTGTTGGTCTCACCTTTAATATGGCCTGACACCACCGAAACTGCGCCGAATTCGCCCATGGCGCGGGCATTGCACAGCAATACGCCATACAGCAACCCCCAGCGGATATTCGGTAAAGTGACTGATATAAAGGTTTGCCAGCCCGATGCACCAAGCAAAATGGCGGCTTCTTCCTCTTCCGTACCCTGCTCTTCCATCAATGGAATAAGTTCACGCGCAACAAAGGGGAACGTAACAAAGACGGTCGCAATAACCAGCGCAGGCACCGCAAACAGGATTTGAATATCATGCTCCAACAGCCACGAGCCAAGCAGCGATTGCGCACCAAACATCAACGCGTAAATCAAACCTGAAATTACAGGCGATACTGAAAACGGTAAATCAATCAGCGTGATCAGCAGACGCTTACCCGTAAATTCAAATTTGGTAATCGCCCAGCTGGCAGCAATGCCGAATACAATGTTTAATGGAACAGCAATCGCCGCAACCAGCAGCGTAAGACGAATGGCCGCCAGCGCATCCGGTTCGACAATACTGGCCATATAGGCATCAACACCTTTGCGCAAGGCTTCGGTGAACACCGCCGCCAATGGCAAGCCAATAACTGCGCCAAGGAACAGCATGCCCAGGATAATCAGCGTTATGCGTACCCATAACACTTCACCTATGCCATTTTGTTTATTTTGGGGAATGGAGAGCGACATTAATTATCCCTCAGCATCCGGGTTTGACCCCATTTTTGTAACGCGTTGATGAGGTAGAGCATAACAAAAGAAACAAGCAGCATAACGATTGCCAGCGCAGTTGCTCCTGCATGGTCGTATTGCTCCAGCTTCGTCATAATCAGCAGCGGGATGATTTCTGAAATCATCGGCTTGTTGCCTGCGATGAAAATTACCGAACCATATTCACCCAGCGCGCGGGCAAAAGCCATGGCAAATCCTGTCATCAATGCAGGCGTAATATGCGGCAAGAAAATCAGTAAAAAGATTTGTGTGCGGGTTGCACCTAAACTAGCTGCCGCCTCTTCCAATTCGCGGTTCATGTCTTCCAATACTGGCTGAACGGTGCGTACCACAAACGGCAACCCCACGAAGATAAGCGCAATCGTAATCCCAAGCGGGGTAAAGGCGATTTTGATGCCAAGGGGTTCCAGATACTGCCCAATCCAGCCCGACGGGGCATAGAGCGATGTCAGCGCAATACCGGCAACGGCGGTAGGCAACGCAAAAGGTAAATCCACCATCGCATCAAATATTTTTTTGAACGGAAAATCATACCGCACTAAAATCCATGCAACGATAAGACCGAATACAACATTGATAAGCGCCGCGACAAAAGCTGTGCCAAAGCTGACGCCATAGGCATGCATTACACGTTCAGCAGTAATAGTATTGAAAAATTCAGCCCAAGAAAGCTTGGCGGTTGCAAAAAACAAACCCGAAAGCGGTAAAAGTACAACAAGCGCAAGATAAACCAGCGTGAAGCCAAGCGTAAGACCAAATCCCGGCAACACGCTTGGCTTTTTAAGCTGTTTAAAAAAAGATGATGTCAGGGTTGTGGTCATGCTTATTTTTTCGAAAGCTCGTCGAATAACCCGCCATCATCAAAATGTTTTTTCTGCGCAGCTTTCCAGCCTCCGAAATCGGCAATGGTCATCATCGGCACAGTTGGGAAACGGTTTTTGTATTTTGCCAATACCGCTTTATCTTGCGGGCGGTAATAATGCTCGGCCGCCAATTCCTGGGCCTCTTTTGAATAGAGATAAGTCAGGTATTCTCTAGCGGCATCTTGGGTTTTCTTTTTCTCGGCATTCTTTTGGATAACTGCCACAGGCGGTTCTGCTAAAATGCCAACTGGTGGCACTACAATGTCGTACTTGTCTTTGCCAAGCTCGTTTACAGCCAAATAAGCCTCGTTTTCCCATGTCAGCAATACATCGCCAATACCGCGTTGAACAAATGTGGTCGTTGAACCGCGCGCCCCTGTATCCAACACCGGCACGTGTTTGAATAACTGTTTCATATAATCCATGATTTTAGCTTCATCGCCTTTGAATTTCTTGTCGGCATAACCATACGCAGCAAGATAATTCCAGCGCGCACCACCAGATGTTTTAGGGTTAGGCGTAATGACTTCCACGCCTTCTTTAATCAGATCGCCCCAATCCTTGATACCCTTGGGATTGCCTTTCTTTACCAAAAACACAATCGTCGATGTATAGGGTGAACTGTTATTCGGCAACAATTCCTGCCAGTTCTGGGGCAAGAGATTACGGTTTTGTGCAATGACGTCGATATCATAGGCAAGCGCAAGCGTAACAACATCTGCCTGCAATCCGTCAATCACTGCGCGTGCCTGTTTTGCCGAACCACCATGGGATTGGCGAATGGAAATATCGCCGGCAGTTTTATCTTTCCAATGCTTTTGAAACAGCGCGTTGTATTTTTCATAAAATTCACGCGTCGGATCATAGGAAACATTCAGCAATTCCAGCTTACCTGCAGCATGTGCAGGCCATGACGCGCCCAGCGCCAATAGCAACCAAAATGCAGCAATTACAGCTTTCAACATCGAAATCTCCCGGCTTGATTTGTCTTTTTAATTTAACCGGCCATATCAAGAATGGAGGTGTGATCAAGAACCTCCGACATTGCATCGCGCACTTTCTTCATCGTTTTGCGGATGGTGCAGGCACGTTCATCCTTACAATCATCACATTTCTGGTAAGCAGACAAACTCGCGCAGCGAACTGGCGCCAAGGGGCCATCGATAATACGCATTAATTCTGCGACAGTAATATCCTTGGCAGGTTTTGCCAGATAATATCCGCCAAACACCCCGCGCTTGCTTTCCACAAGATGATTACGTTTCAATTCCTGAAGGATGTTTTCAAGAAATTTGATAGGCACACCGGCTTCTCTGGCGATGACTTTACTTTGGGTCATCTCTTCTTTACTTTTTGCAAGGACTGTAAGAGCGCGCAGCGCATATTTGGCCTTCATCGACAGCATAAAACAAGCTCCCCAGCACTTAATAAACAAGAGTTGGTTTTAAGCCATATATCATACCGAGTAAATAGAGTTTACAAAATCAAGGCTATTACTTAATTACGCCGCTTGTTTCAGGCTTTGAAATAAATCGTCCTTCAGTTTCAAGCGCAGCTTTTTTAAGGTTTCAGTATGTTCATCACTTGCCGTTTCTATACCCGTTTCGATGCGCAAAATATCTTTGTTAACCTGGTTATATTGTTCAAATAATTTTGCAAAATGCCCATTGGTAGTTTTTAGTGTATGGATAGCCTGCTTGAATTCTGGAAATTCACTGGCAAAATCATGTGCTTCGGTAATCATCGTTTAAACTCCTTCATTAACAGATGCTTACATACTACCCCTTGTCCGCCTCTCCTGCCCCATGGCAAACTGACGCAGCTGAATTTACAAGTAAATCGCCATTTTTTTTGACAAATTACATGAAAAAAGCATAGTCTGCGGCCCATGAATTATACCGTTGCCGCATTATATCGTTTCACGCCGATTGCAGATATTTCTGCCCTCCGCAATGCTCTGAAACCTGCCTTTGCCGAATTGGGCATTTGCGGATCGCTGCTTATTGCACCGGAAGGAATCAATGGCACATTGGCGGGAAGCGAAAAAGCCGTGGATAGCATGCTGGAATTATTGAACCAGAATACCGGCCTCTCACGCAGCGAGGTAAAATTTTCTGTATCGCCGTTCAAGCCATTTGACCGTTTGAAAGTGCGCCTCAAAAAGGAAATTGTAACCTTTAAACAGCCATCAGCCAATCCGAATGAACGTGTTGGAACTTATGTGGAACCTAAAGACTGGAATGCGCTCATCAACGACCCAAACGTGACGGTGCTTGATACGCGCAATACTTATGAAACCATGGTCGGTGTATTTGAAGGCGCGATAGACCCAAACATCGAACAATTTACAGACTTCGCAGAATTTGTGAAAAAGACATTAGACCCAAATAAGCATAGCAAAATCGCAATGTACTGTACTGGGGGTATTCGCTGTGAAAAAGCATCGGCATATATGCTGGCGCAGGGTTTCCCGGAAGTATATCACCTGAAAGGCGGCATTTTAAAATACCTTGAAGAAATTCCGCGTAGTGAAAGCAAATGGAATGGCGAATGCTACGTTTTTGACCGCCGCATGGCTGTTGGTCACGGGCTTTCGACGGGCGAACATGTAATGTGTTTTTCATGTGGTTATGCGTTAAACGCGGCAGATCAACACCATCCGCTATACGAAGCGGGCGTTTCTTGCCACCATTGCCATGCAACGACCAGCGATACCGATAAAGCACGTTTCCGTATGCGCCACACCCAGATGACGGCCGGGCAGCGCGCCGGATAAGATGAGCAACATCACGAAACAGATTCATAGCCGCATTAAGAAAAAGAAGAAGCCATCATTATTTATTCACCTGTTTGTGGTGTTTGTAATTGCAATGCTGGGCAGCGCTGCATGGCGCATGTTGGAAGACAAACACCTTTTCGAACAAAAGCAAATCCGCACCGAAGAAAAACAGCAGATGCAGGAAGCATTGGGCTGGGGCAGCGAACTGCGTATTGAAAAAAAACAAGACAATATTGCCCGCATCCGTTTCATGCTGCGCGATAAAGCTCATAAGCCTATTCAGAATGCAGAAGTGCAGCTCACCCTATCCCATGTGAAAGATGGCAGCGGCATTGTGGCGCAAAGCAACATTTCTATACCGCTGAGTATGGTGGAGCCAGGTGTTTATCGTGGGCAAGCCAAACTGCCTTTGCCAGGCGATTGGGACGCCAGCATTACTGCGCAAATCGGTAATAATAGCTACCAGACCAATGAACGCGTAAATCTGCCTTAAAAATCTGTTTTAATTAGCCAAAATCCGAATCCGCTTTTTTTCGGGATAAATCGATCTACGCTTACTACACTCTGTCAAAAGCTTGGGAGTAATCGTGTCGGTATCTAAAAATGTTCTTGAATTGGTAGGCAATACACCACTGGTTAAGGTCAATCATCTTGATTGCGGGCCTTGCGAATTATTTCTGAAACTGGAAAGCCACAACCCCGGCGGCTCGATTAAAGACCGCATCGCCCTTTCCATGATTACCGCCGCCGAACAAGACGGAAGTTTAAAACCCGGCGGCACATTGGTAGAAGCAACCGCTGGCAATACCGGCCTTGGGCTTGCTCTGGTTGCCAGCCAAAAAGGTTATAAACTCATTCTCGTTATTCCTGATAAAATGAGTCAGGAAAAAATCTTCCATTTGAAAGCGCTTGGCGCGGAAGTAGTGATTACCCGCACCGATGTGGGCAAAGGCCACCCTGAATATTATCATGATATGGCGGAACGTATCGCCAAGGAACGAGGCGGATTTTACGTCAACCAATTTGAAAACCCCAATAATCCCGTTACGCATGAAAGAACCACCGGCCCTGAAATATGGGAACAGATGAACCATCAGGTCGATGCCGTAGTATGCGGCGTGGGGTCTGGCGGTACATTAACAGGCCTTGGCCGCTATTTTGCACGCGTAGCACCGACGTGCGAAATGGTGCTCGCTGATCCCAAAGGCTCTGTGCTTGCGCCGTTCATCAATGAAGGGGTGATGATTGAAGCCGGAAGCTGGCTGGTGGAAGGTATCGGCGAGGATTTCATTCCTAAAAACTGTGACCTTAGCCTTGTAAAAAAGGCTTACACCATCTCCGATACAGAAAGCATTTCAACGGCCCGTGAACTGTTACACAAGGAAGGGATTATTTGTGGTTCGTCATCCGGAACATTGATTGCCGCCGCGCTTAGTTATTGTCGCGCGCAAAAAACGCCAAAGCGCGTAGTCAGTTTTGTATGCGATAGCGGCAATAAATATCTTTCAAAAATTTACAATGAATATTGGCTGGATGATCACGGCTTGGTCATTAAAAACGAAGCGCATGATTTGCGTGATTTAATTACCCGTCCCCATACCGGTAAGAATGCCATTACGATTATGCCATCAGATACATTGCAAGCAGCTTACCGTAAAATGCGCATGTACGATGTATCGCAGTTGCCGGTAATGGATAACGGTAAGCTCGTCGGGATTGTCAATGAAACCGATATTTTATTGGCGATTACCGGCAACCCGAAAGGGTTTGGCATTGAAGTTGCGCAGGCCATGACCAAAAACCTGCTTACCATTCAAATGGACAAGCCCATGGAAGATTTGCTGCCGATTTTTGAACGCGGCATGGTTGCAATCGTTATGGACAAGTATGAATTTTTGGGCATCATCACACCGATTGATTTGCTCCAGTATCTTCGCAAGCGCACAGGTGTAGCATGACCCAAAAACGAGATAACAAAAACTGGGGCTTTGATACCAGAGCCATTCACGCCGAACAGCATGTGGATGAAGCAACCGGCGCTGTCATTACCCCCATTTACGCGACCTCCACCTTTGCGCAAAGCGCACCTGGTGAGCACAAAGGATTTGATTACGGGCGTAGCCATAACCCCACCCGCTTTGCTTATGAACGTGCAATTACGAATTTGGAAGGAGGCAGCGCGGGCTTTGCATTCGCATCCGGCATGGCGGCATCGTCCACCGTACTAGAACTGCTGGAAGCAGGATCCCATGTTATTGCGATGAATGATTTATATGGGGGAACCTACCGTTTGTTTGAACGCGTACGTAAACATTCCGCCAAACTGGAATTCTCGTACGTTGATTTAACTGTGGCAGGCGAACTGGAAAAAGCCATTCGTCCCAATACGCGAATGATATGGGTTGAAACCCCCACCAATCCTCTACTGAAGCTCGTTGATTTAAAAGCCGTGGCAGCAATCGCCAAACAACACAAATTGATTGCCGTGGCCGATAATACCTTTGCCAGTCCCTTTATCCAAAAACCTATATCCCACGGGTTTGATGTGGTCGTTCATTCTGCAACGAAATATTTAGGCGGGCATTCGGATATTATTGGTGGTATCGCAGTTGTTGGAAGTAACGCTGAAATTGCCGAGCGTTTGGGGTTCCTGCAAAACGCCACTGGTGCAATTGCTGGCCCGTTTGACAGTTTTCTTGCCCATCGCGGCCTTAAAACATTGGGGTTACGCATGGAGCGCCATTGCCGAAATGCCATGACGGTAGCCAATTTTCTTTCAAACCACAGCAGTATTGAACGCGTAATTTATCCCGGCCTTCCTTCCCACCCGCAGCACGCAATTGCCAAACAGCAAATGAATGGATTTGGCGGAATGGTATCCGCGATTATCAAAGGCGGTGAAAGCGCTGCCAAGAAGATGCTGTCGAACTGTCATGTGTTCACGCTCGCTGAAAGTCTTGGGGGAATTGAAAGCCTGATTGAACATCCCGCTATCATGACCCATGCCAGCATTCCTGTAGATGTCCGTAAAAAACATGGGATTGATGATGGGCTTATCCGTCTTTCAGTTGGCATAGAAAACGAGACCGACCTAATCAAAGATTTAGAAAGCGCCCTCGCCTAGCCATGAAAAACCCGCTGCACAACATGTTGGATAAAGCTTTTCTTGAACATCCAAGATTAAATGGCGAAAGCTACGCGCAGCATATGGCGTTCACATTGAAATACGGTGCTATTTTACTGGTTACGGCTTTTTGCTTGCTTGTACATGGGCTTATCCCCGGTCTGTTTACCCATACAGCCAGCAATAAGATCAAGGAATTAAATAGTATTTTCGAACAACGCCGCAATCGTACAAACTACGATTAAACTGTTTCAATAATCGAATGCGGATTTTGAAAGCCTGCGGCGCTTTCAATAGGCAGCCGTGTCATTTTATCAAAATCAGGGGAAATCCATACCAGCTGTCTATCTGTACCCAGATAGCCCTTCAGGCTATCATCCCAAACAACACCCTTAAACGGTGCATTGATGGATTTAAGAACTTTTTCATTCACAACATCTAGCAAAACGATATTTCCAACCAACGGATTGGTAACTGCCGCGCGGGTATGATCATCATTGAGCGCAATGCTCAATATCACGCCTTTAATCTGGGTTTGCAAATCATGTCCCCAATCCATGACTTTAAGGGACTGCTTACCATCAGAACTGAAATACACATATCCGCTGTTATTGTGGTCAGCTGTACGCATATTATAATTATCCAGCTGCTTTTGCGGACAGGTCAGCGCGATGATTTTTCCAGTTTTGGTAACTTGAAAATGACCGATCATTTGCCACGGGTCGTCAATCGTCAATTCCCTGACAACATTTCCCTTGCCTGCAATATCAACAAACACGATAGATGATTTTGCTATGCGCATTCCTTTATTTGGATCGCTATATTTCTCTGCCCTCACACCAGAGCTTGCGATGGCAAGTGTTTTATCTGCCATACGATGACAATCATGCAACCCGCCAGGTGTCACTTGGAATGCTTCGCCAGGCTTATAGGTTTCAGGATCATAAGCTGCATAATATCCTTTGCCCGTTTCAAGCGATACACGCGCCAAATAAAACGCGTCTTTTTCTTCAATATAATGCCCATGTCCATAAAACCAGTTTTCCTTGCCGGCATCTATTTTCATGACAGTTTCGGTCTCAAAATCCACCACCGCCGCGTTGGCGCCCCATTTCTGGGTCGTCAAATAGCGTGATGGATATTTAGGGTGACGAATAAAAGCATGTCCCGGAAAACCCAGATCAACCTGTTTGACGGTTTGCGTTGACAGATTGGCATAGACCGCTTTGTTGACTGAACCAACAACGATGCATTCCTGAGTAGCTGACCTCGCCAGCACACGAAGCGGGCTCATGGCTGATCCCGCAGCGCTAACTGCCATGACATATTTCAGAAATTCGCGCCGTGAATGGTCCATAGAATAATTAGACTGTCTCAAGAATAGAATGGGAACTGCTATAACCGGCTTTGTTTTCAATAGGCAGTTTGGTCATTTTGCTGAAATCAGGTGCTATCCAGACCAGATGCCGTTCGCTGCCAATATAGCCTTTTGAAAGCGGATCCCACACAATGCCACGGAACGGCGCTTCAACCGATTTGATAACTTTCTGTTTCTCCAGATCAAGCAACACCACATTTCCAGCAAGTGGATTGGTGACGGCCGCCTGGGTGTGGTCTTCATTGAGCGCTATGCTTAGGATCTCCCCCTTAATCTGCATTTGCAAATCATGCCCCCAATCCATTTCCTTGAGAGGCTCTTTACCATCGCGGCTAAAATAAACATAACCGGCATTATTCCTGCTGGCGGTACGAAGATCCCCGCCCAAAAATTGGCTTAGCGGACTGCTTAGAGCAATGATTTGGCCGTGCTTGGTTATTTCAAAATGGCCGATAACCTGTTTGTCATCTTGAATTGACAAGTCTCTAACGACTTTACCGCTGCCAACAATATCAACAAATCTGAGCGATGAAGGTTCAACACGCTTTCCTTTGCGTGGATCACCGTAATCATCCGCTTTAACACCGGAACTGGTTACTGCGTAGGTATTATCAGGCATGCGACGGCATTCATGCAGCCCGCCCATACATACATGGATGGCATCTTTGGCCTCATATGTTTCGGGGTCATAAGCAGCAAGATAACCTTTGCCTGTTTCAACTGAAACACGCGAAACATAGAACGCGTTTTTTTCAGGCACATAACGGCCATGACCGTAAAAGTGTTGATTTTCACCACCCAACACTTTTTTGACTTCGCCAGTTTCGAAATCAACCATCGCGGCATTAGGGCCCCATTTTTCCATCGCAAGATAACGATGCGGATATTTTGGATGACGCAGCAAGCTGTGCGCCAGAAAACCGATTTCCAACTGCTTAACGGTTTGCTGCGTGAGATTTGCGCGAACGGCTTTGGTATAAGAACCAACGACTAAATATTCCTGTACGGTTGATGCGGCCGCGAACACGCGCAGCGGATCAATGGCAAGGCCTGTTGAAGCCGTAAGGGCCATGACATATTTCAGAAAATCGCGCCGTGAATGATGCATCGATAAAGGTTATTTCACAAAGGGTTAAAAAACTATCTATTTGAAATAACATAATAATTACAATCTCACTTTTTTGCTTAATTCCCATATACCAACAAAAATGGCAGCGCTTTTATCAGCTATTTTTTATGGGATAGGGTCGCTGTTTATGCTAATCAACATCCAGTTCATGTAGCAAAAAATTCAACCAAATCATTAGTATGGCGGCCGTTCTTCAACCCATAACTTTGCATCTATCAACTAAAGCGCGCCGCTTGCGCGCGCAGTTGAATGCGGCATGGCCACAGGACGCTAACCCTGCTGGCAAAAAACGCGCAATCCATGCTATCAGCAGCTATATCAAGACCGCCCTAACCCATGATTATGATGGGGATGTAAGCCTGTTTCTTAGCAATGAAACGGAAAACTCGGCTGCTATCGAGCAGGGGTTTCTTTACCACCTCACCCAACATCACATCATCACCACACCCCAAGGGAACAACAGGCATAGAGCCTTATTATATGTGCATTACGAAACTGCTCTTGCGGCAGAAAAAGCCGAAGAAAAAAACGATACGACTATTCCACAATCACGGATTGAACAAATCAAGCAATGGCAGCAAGAAACCGTAAAGGCTGTATTACAGTGCATGGCAGATACCGCGCTGAGCATGGAAGCACAAACGGCTCTGCGCGGTGCGATGACTGGCCTTAATAAACTCGGCGCACTGATTAACGCTTCGAGCAAATCAACCATTAAGCAAAGAGCACAAAAAAATGTGCACCGGGAGGTTGCTTCAACCCTGTCCGATGTGCGCAGCAGTTTGAATGGCGCAAGCGCAAATGGTATTAAACCGCCAAGCAAAGCGCAGATGGCGATCCGCGCGCAGTTGAACAAGCTGGACAAAATTCTTCCTGCACAACAAAAACTTACGGCTAAAGCTATCCCTGCGGTTAAAGCAGCGATCAAAAGATCACTTGTTCAAAGACCAGCATCCAAACGAGTGACTATTGGGGTTAAAACCTTACGTAAAATTAGTGTCGGAAGAACCACCTTATTATCACATCAGCACTTTAGAATAGCGCCGCGCCTCGTCGCAATATTACCACGTATTCTTCCCCCTATTGCCACGCTTCTCCGACATGGTTTTACAACGGTACAGCGCTTTTCGATCATTTCATCCAAACCCATATTTCAAAAATTGGCCGTTACATTGCGCACGCCGCTAGTCAAACCGGCTCAACGCATGACCATGCGTTTTCAAGTCAGCCGCCCTGCGATGATTGCGCGACGCGTAGCGCCTATCGCAATACCAGCACGACAAGCGCAACAGCCTATGCATAAGGCACCTTTGGTAAAAGCGCCTATCCTGCCTATAATGCTGCCACACAAACCTCAAAGCCAGATAGTGTTGCCCGCTTCTGCTAACAGACAATATAAACCGCCCATCATTCCGCAACGCATTGCAAGACAACCCGCACAATATGCAGCGATTGCCACTTCGGTTGCCCCGCCGCGCCAAATTGCACAAAAAGCAACGACCATGTCGATTGCACCGCTTAATATTCGTTATGAAACCTTATCGCTGCCAGCCACTATCCCCCCCGTGGTAACGCGAGTTGAGGCAGTTATTCGTAGCGAAACAGCACATCAGGCGCCTCTTACAACTGAAAAAATGGGTGAGCCAGCACCACTAAGCACAGCGACTTCGGCACCGCGCAGTCTTATTGAAAAATTGCGGGGTGCGCAGCAGATTGAGCCACCTAAAATCGAAACGCAGATTGCTGCACAAATTGAAATTCCAAAAGCCGTTGCGTTCATCGCGCCGCAACTCCTGGTCAGCACACTTATCGTACCGCCAACGCACACAGCTCCGCCTGCTGCAGACCAACCGCATAATAATATTATCCAGCTTTCTGAGCGGACAATTCATAAACCACAACACACCCGCATCAGCGCAGACACAACTTTAAAAGCGGATTACATTGCGGTTCCACGCACGCAAACAGACGTTAAGTCTATCGGTTCGAATGTTATTCAGTTCAAACGCCCTGCGGTTGTCAGCCCCATTCAAAAACTACGTGATGGCTGGCTGGGCCGCGAGCGCAATAATGCCAGCGTAGGAACGCTTGCTTTTGCAGGAAGCCGCGTGGTTCAAACCCATGCCATACGCGGCGATAGCATAACCATTTTGCCAGCGCCGCTGTCATCTAGCACTAAGGGGCAACAACAGGATACAAAGAAAAAAGTGAAAGTTTTAAAGATTGGTATTTGCGGCCCTTGTTGAGTTAGACTGAATTTAATTTTTTAAAGTGATTAGAAATGCCTGAACTTCATATTATCGAACTGAACAGCAGTAACGAAGCTGCTTTTGATGCAATTGCAAAACAGCAAGCAAAAAAGGAAGACTGCGATAAATTATCAGATCCACGTGTGCAGGCTGAAATTCAGACATTCATAACCTCACAACGCGCCATGGAATTATCCGCATCTCTTGCTGCACCAATTGGGGATAGGCAACGGCATATTTTTTCGCATGATTCAGCGGTAACTACTGATCTGGGCGCGCTAGCCGTATCTAAAAACAGCAGCCGCGACACTTATATTAAAACTCTGCACAAACTGATTATCGCAGATATTACTGATGCTGGTAAAAAAGTGAATATCACCATGGACCCGCTGCCAATCGGAAAGCGTTTGGCCATCTTTTTCAAAGCCGAACCTGGCGATGTATGGTCAATTGCCACCGCGGTTTCAACTCCCAAGGCTGATTACATCAAAGGCCTTTTAAAGCATGATGATGTACCAGGTCTCGGCGCGCAAATGTCGATTTATGAATATGATAACGGCACTACCAAAACACGCATTCTGGCACGCCGTTACATGATGGAGTTTAGAGACCCTGCCAATCCATCAAAGCAGATAAAGCCTAATCAAATTCAACTCACCGCCATGTATGTGCAACACGGTGATCATTGGATTGAAACGCAGCACACCCCCGAAGATGCATTTATTTCAACCGATAAATTCCAGCCGGTCGTCGCTTGGAAACGTGAACAGGTCAGAAAGTACGGACGTCAAACCGCGCACCGCTTCGTAAGAAACGCAAATGAATGTGATGATTTTGTAAACGGCGATGTGCATTTTACCATTTACAAAACCAGCCATGCAGATAGCACCGGCACAATAACGGGTCAGTATTTGCAAACAGATAACGATGGCGAATTACAAGTACAAAGCCGTAATGCCAGCGTGGTTGAAAGCAAAATCGATGAACTGTTAAAACAGCGCGCCGTATTTGTGTTAAACACCTATGTCAATCATACCCCCAACGCAAAGGCATGGGCAGATAGCGGGTTTAAAGATGTACAGCAAGTAAATGCGGATACGGTAAAGGTCAAACTAAACGCCACCAGCCATATTATCGAAACACGAAGCAATTTGTCACTCTATGGCGATGCAAACGAAGAGCATATGCGTGCGATGCTACGCCATGCCAAAGAACATTGGGGTGGTCGCATCCGAATTGAAAGCGGCAGTGATGCTGAAAAGAAAGTGCTAAGCAGAATTGCCGCAGAACAAGGGGTTACCATCATTGAACCAACAATACCTGCGCGGCCAACCCCAGTAACACGTAGGCCAGCCGCAACCGCACAGGCGCGCGCTGCCGCTTAAATCTGCTTCATCAAGGCTTCCAGCTGGGATTCCTGCGTTTCGATATCCTCTTCGAGCTTTTTATGGGCAGATGTAAGGCGTTTCAATTCCGCAGCATGTTCTGGCTTTGCAAAAAATTCCGCCATTTCCCCTTCTAAATCCTGCTTGCGCTTTTGCAGTTCGGCAATTTTCTTCATCTGTTCTTCAGCTTTGGCTTCCGCATCACAAATTGCGCTATCGGCATTATTATCATTTTTGGGTTTGCGCGCATCCTGCTTTAATTTATCGCGTTCCATCTTGCGTTGTTTAATAACCAGTTTGGAATACGCATCCAAATCATCATCAAATGCACTTACTTTGCCATCTGCGACTAGCCACAGCTGTTCCGCTACGGTTTTTACCAAATGCGCATCATGGCTTACCAGAATGACTGCGCCTTCGTAATTATTAATGGCTTGCGCCAATGCTTGCCGCGCATCGATATCAAGGTGGTTTGTTGGTTCATCAAGCAACATGATATGCGGCGCATCAAAACTCATCAGGCAAAATAGCAAGCGCGCCTTCTCACCGCCCGACAAACCGCCGACTTTCGTATCGGCCTTGTGCCTATCAAACCCAAAGCGCGCCAACATGGAGCGCACCTGAACCTCGGTTTTATCTTTCATCGCCATAGTCATGGTTTCAACCGGGGTTACAGTCACATCCAGTTCATCGGTTTGAAATTGTGCAAAGTAACCGATTTTAAGTTTGCCTGATTTGTGCAGCTCACCTTGTAATGGCGATAAGCGCTCGGAAAGGATTTTGACAAGGGTGGACTTACCGTTACCGTTTGCGCCCAGCAAAGCAATACGATCTTCCATATCAATTCGTAAATCGAGCTTTTTAAGAATGGGCTTACCGGGCGTGTAGCCTGCATCCACCTGCTCCAAACGGATAATGGGTGATTTAAGCGGTTTGGGTTCAGGAAATGTGAATGATGTCACGCGGTCTGCAATCACGGCATCGACGATATCCATTTTTTCAATAGCCTTGAGGCGACTTTGTGCCTGACGCGCCTTGCTTGCTTTCGCTCGGAAGCGTTCGACGAACTTCATCATCATTTCTTTTTGCGCAGTTTGCTTTTCGTGCATGGCCTGCTGGTTCATCATGCGCTCTGCCCTACGACGCTCGAACTGGTCGTAATTGCCTGTATAGGCATTCAGCGTTTTGTTTTCGAGATGAAGGATATGCGTGACCGTTTTGTTCAAAATATCGCGATCATGGCTGATGATAATCAGCGTTTGCTGATAGCGCATAAGAAAATTTTCGAGCCATACCATGGATTCAAAATCCAAATGGTTCGTCGGCTCATCGAGCATCAAGACATTGGGTTGGCAGAATAGCACCGCAGCCAATGCGACGCGCGCGCGCCAACCGCCGGAAAATGACGAAATGGGATTTTGCTGCGCTTCATCACTGAACCCCAACCCAGCAAGAATGGTTGCTGCGCGTGATGGCGCATCATACGCACTAATGTCATTCAGGCGATCAAAGATATAGGAAATACGTTCGGGGTCGGTTGCAGTTTCGGATTCTTTAAGAAGTGCTGCGCGTTCAGTATCGGCATTCAGCACCACATCTAAAATCGATGTACCATCATCGGGAATATCTTGGCGCACCATGCCGATGGTTGTGCCTTTGATGAATGAAATTTCGCCCCCATCTGGTTGTAATTCACCAGCTATCAGCTTGAACAGGGTTGATTTGCCCGCACCATTTGGCCCCACCAAACCCACGCGGTGACCCGCCGGGATATTTACCGAGACATTTTCTAATAATGCGCGCCCGCCAATGCGGTACGTAAGGTCGTGTATTGAAAGCATGCCGCTTTTTTAGAAGGCTTTTTGGAAAGTGCAACAGTTTAATCGGCAGTTTACGTAATAACATCTGGTTTGCTATCATGCAGGTACACATTGACTTGACCAGACCTTCATGCCGTACAGTATCGACCCAGATAATATAGCAAATGGGCGCATGCGCCGCAAAACGCTGATTAAGATGCGTTGGCTGGCCATTTGTGGCCAAAGCGCTGCGTTGGCCGCAGCAGGCTTTTTGTTCAACTTGCCGATCGATTTTCTGCCGCCCGCTCTTGTTATTCTCACCTCAATTATCTTTAACTGTGTTGCAATCGCGCGTATGCGCGGAAAAACCTATTTGCACAATAAAGGCGCCACCTTTGCGCTGGGATTTGACACGCTACAACTCGCATCATTGCTGTTTGTCACAGGCGGCTTTAGTAACCCGTTTATTGTATTAATGCTCGCACCCATTACGATTGCTGCAACGGTACTATCGGGACGCAGCGTATTCGTCCTGCTTTCCATCACCGCGTTTTTCTATTGCGCAATGTTTTTTGCGCCCCCTCTCCCCTGGCCACAACCACAGCAATTCTCCCCACTTTTTTTAGAAGGGTGCGCGGCGGCTGTTTTTATATCCGGTTCATTCTTGGTGTTTTATGTAAGACGCGTTGCACGCGAGGCGCGCCGCTTATCAGAAGCATTGAGCGCCAGCCGGCTGGCATTGGAGTATGAGCAAAAAATATCCGCGTTTGGCGCCCTTGCAGCTGCGGTTGCGCATGAACTTGGCAGCCCCTTAAGCACGATTGCGATTATTAGCAGTGAATTGGCGCACAGCCTTAAAACGACACCGATGAAAGAAGATATTGAATTACTGCAAAGCCAGATAGAGCGTTGCCGTATTATTTTATCAGATTTTTCAAAACATAACGTGTTATCCGATCAATCCTTTCATTCCTTGCCATTACGCGATTATATGTTGCATGTATTGGAACCCTACCGTCGTCCACATCTGGCCATTGAAATTATTACAAATGGCACGGGCACGGAACCCACATGGCCATTAAGCCCGGGATTGATGCACGGCGTTGGCAATATTCTCCACAATGCTTGCCAGTTCGCAAAAAGTGTCGTGCGTATTGCGATTGATTGGCAAGACGATGCCGTAAAGCTGTGCATTGAAGATGATGGCCCGGGTTTTTCTGCTGAATTACTGCCACGCCTTGGCACCCCCTATATTAAAGAAAGCGCTAGCGGTATGGGTTTGGGCCTATTTATCGCTAAAACATTACTGGAACGCAGCGGCGCAACCGTTGCGTTTGCCAACCGCAGTACCGGCGGGGCGCAAATAATCCTTTCATGGCCGTTTGCGCCGACTTAATATGCAACTATGAACGACACCGCCAAACAGCTTTTAATTGTTGATGATGATGCACCGCTACGCAACCGTTTAGCGCGCGCGATGGAACGCAAAGGCTTTGCGGTGATGACCGCCGAATCCGTCAAAGACGCAATTAGTTCCGCAGAGAAAACACCGCCCGATTATGCCGTAGTGGATTTACGCCTGACCGATGGATACGGATTGATGGTAGTCGAAGCATTACGTAAGTTCAATCCTGCCACGCGAATTGTTATTTTAACGTCATATGGAAATATCGCATCGGCCGTGACCAGCATGAAATTGGGCGCTGTTGATTACCTTGCAAAACCGAGCGATGCAGACGCTATTGAAAATGCATTACTTGCTGAAAAAACTGAAGGCCTTCCCCCACCACCAGAACAGCTGATGTCGGCTGAACGCGTAAAGTGGGAGCATATTTCACGCGTGTACGAGCAGTGCGAGCGCAATATTTCCGAAACTGCGCGCCGTTTGAACATGCACCGCCGTACCTTGCAGCGTATTCTTGCCAAACATGCTCCCAAAGAACATATCGAAATTGATGATGAATAGTTTGATTCATCATGTCTTGTAACCTCTTATCGCTACCTGATGTCTGCTTCACAAAAAAATGCCTATCTTGAACTTAATTTAAGCAACGCTGCATTTGCCTGTTATGTCCTGTGCATTACACTTCTGCCAATTGGATTTGGCGGAAACCGTGATATCCCTTTTGGCATTGCACAAATCGTTCTGGCCATTAGCGCCTTACTCCTCGTCTTCGAAAAAAATTTGTTAAAAGAATGTTTTTGGCCTAAACGCATTCTGTGGGCATTCTGGCTGTTTGGATTGACGATACTGTGGGGCTTTTTACAATCGCAAAGCTTCATGCCAAGCGATTGGCATCACCCGATATGGCAGGAAGCGGCAAAGGCGCTGAACAAACCGCTTGAAGGCAGTATTGCCTTATGGCGTGGTGAAGCATTTTTTAGCTTGAACCGTCTTATCACCTACATTGCCGCTGGGGTGTTGGGATATGTGTTCGGGCAAGACCATGGCCGCGCGAAACTGATGCTAAAAGCATTATGGTATTCTGGTATTGCGCTCTGTATTTATGGTTATTTTAACGTCGCAATCGACAGCACCAAAGTATTGTGGGTTGAAAAACTGCAATACGGACATGATTTAACATCAACCTTTTTCAGTAAAAACCATTTTGCGATTTATGCTGCGCTGGTGTTTCTGTGCGGCTGCTGTCTGTTGTATCAGTCATGGCGCAAGGATTTGCGCGAAACACGCGAAAAGAAACTTATACGAACCTTTGTGGCATGGGTTTCGAAAAAAGCCCCTCTTCCGTTTTTTTTAATCCTGTTCGTGTTTGGGGCAATTTTAATGGCGCATAGCCGCGCTGCGCTGCTGCTTAGCCTCGCCGGCATTTCCGTCTATTTCATCTGTTACCAGATTTATGCAAAAAAATGGAATCGTGCCATCTTGCTGCTGCTGGTATCTGTGGGAATTGGCGCTGCGATTATTTCCTTTGCTGTGGAGTCATCACAGCAATTCGCCAATTTATTCATTGACCAATCATCCAAAGACCGTGCCACTGTATATAATTTATGCGTAGCTGCAATTGCTGATAATCCGTGGTTTGGCTATGGGCTGGGCTCATTTCATGCCGTTTTTAGAATGTACAATGATAGTGTCAGCGCATCCTTCAATCATGCGCATAGCGATATTCTTGAAAGCCTTGTTGATTTGGGGTTACCCGCGGGCCTGATGTTGTGGACCGCCATAGCATTACTTATCAGCGGTGTTATTCGCGGGCTGTTCAAACGTCGCCGTTATGGACTTTTCCCTGCACTTGGCTGCGCGGCATCTTTTATTGTGTTTGCGCACAGCGCAGTTGATTTCAGTTTACAAATTCCTGGCGTTGTTATGCCATTTGCGATGCTGTTGGGGCTAAGCCTTGCACAAAGCTGGGGTTCTTCTGAAAAAAACCACAACTAATGTTTGCGTGTTTTATTGAGTTTCGCGAGCAATTGCGGATCGCCTTCAATCGCCTTATCAAAAACATGATGCAATCGATGCGCGGCAATCACGTTATATAAATTATCCCAATCGCCGCGGTAGGCTTTGCGCCACATTTGCACTTCACGTTCTTTATCCGCATCGGTATGAATATCAGCATAATCATGCCACATCAAAATGCGTTCCATCCCGCCAACATTATCCGGTTGGGCAATTTTATCGGCAAAGCGCAAGGCATCAAATGCGGATTGGCGGGTATCACCAGTATTGAGACGCAGATATGACAAGCGCATCCATGCATAAGGCTCAATCGGATTTTCAACCAGCAACGCTTCCTGCCGCTGCAGCAATTCGGCAAAGCGCGCAACCCGCGCTGTCATTCGCAATGCCGTTGCCTGATTTAACTGGATTGCCAATGTATCATTTGCATTCACCACTGGCCGGAAGTCAGAAAACAGGTTGACCCCAGCAAAATATATCAAAGCAGCAGCCAACGCCGCCATACTAACCAAGCGTGCAGGATGTGTGGTTAGAGCAGCAGATTCCATGGCTTAGGACTAATTGGTATAATAATCTTTGTACTTGCCGTAATAATAGCCGTAATCGCCATAGCCGTACTCTTTCTGCTCCTCCAAATCGACCTGATTGAGCACCACGCCAGCTAACTTCACATTATAATCGGTAAGACGTTTGATACCTTGCTTGACCACTTCGCGCGGGGTTGATGCCCAGCGAACAAGATAAAGTGTTGTATCAACCAGTTTTGATACAACGGCACTATCGGAAACCGCGATAACGGGCGGGGTATCTACAATCACGATGTCATACTGATTGCGCGCTTCGGCCAGCAGGCGTTCCATTTGTTTGGATGCCAGCAAATCATGCGGATTTGGCGTTTTAGCGCGGGCAATCACCACGTCCATGCCGCTGATATCGCGCTGCGCAGCATCAGACAATTGTACTTCACCCGTTAAAATACGCGCTAAATCAGGCTTGGTCTTATCAAGGCCCAGCACACTGTGTACGCGCGGGCGGCGCATATCGGCATCAATCAACAATACACGCGCACCCGATTTTGCCATCACACGGCCAAAGCAAAGGGAGAAAATGGTCTTACCTTCACCGGGCAGTGAACTGGTAACCATGATAACACGTGGCGGCGTATCCACATTCGAAAAATGCACGGCAGTGCGCACCCCGCGAATGGATTCCGCGTAAACCGACAACGGCTTTTCAAGCACATAATCAGTGGGCAGTTGATCACCACTTTCGATCAACGGAACGATACCCAGCCCCGCAACACCCAGTGCGCCTTCCATAACATTCAGGTCGCGGTAGCCTCGTTCCATGTACTCAAGGATAAGCGCAAGCCCAAAACCAAGCATCGTGCCAAGCACGAGGCTTAGGGCGAAGAAAATCATCGGATCAGGAAAGTATGGACGCAACGGCACTTCGGCTTTTGCCACAATCCGGGCATCTGCCATTTGCAAATCCTGCTGCTCTGCTACCTGCTTGAAACGAGCGAGGAAGCTTTCATAAAGGGTTTTATTGGCATCCGCTTCGCGGCGCAGCTGGCGTAGCGTTACCATCGCCTGATCCCCCTCACCGGTTTGACTTTTCAGCGCTTGCACGCCTTCTTCAAGGCTTTTGACCTTGCTACGGGCAATGTCTAAGTCGCTGTCTGCACCGCTTAGAATCTTTTGTGTTTCTTCTTCTACTTTCGCAGAAATATCCCGCAACTCGTTATGAACATTGATCATTGTCGGATGACGATCCCCATAACGCGCAGATAAATCTGCTTCCTTACGGCGCACTTCGGCAGCTTGGCGCTTGAGCTCCTGAATAAGCGGTGATGTCATAACTACGGAAGCGGTTTTGCCATTACCCTTTAAATTGGCAATGGTTTTTTGACGGGCTTCAGCCTGTGAAAGCTCGGCTCTCGCGGAAATAAGCTGGGTGCTCAAATCAGTTAATTGCTTTTGTGTAACGGTTTCTTCATCTACACCGATAAGATTGTGTGTCCGGCGGAAATCTTCGACCGCTTTTTCACTGCTGCGCAATTCATCGCGCAACCCATCCAGACGCTTACCAAGCCATTCGTTGGCACGCTGACTAGCATCAAACTTTACTTCCAGCTGGTCAACAAGGTATTGGTCGGCAAATGCATTTGCAATTTTGGCAGCACGCTGCGGGTCGGTATCGCGGTAGCGAATCGTAATACTATAGGAGCGGCCATCATTTTCGACTTCGAGATACTTCTTAAGCTTGCCCGCAATCATAGTGCGTTCGGTGCTCTCATCCTTTGCCTTTGCTTCATCGCTTGACTTCCAAGGCAATAATTTCGCAAGCCAGCTAAGGCCGCGCAGATTGGGATTAAAATCCGGATCTTCGTTAAGCTTGAGTTGCTTTTGTACACGGTCAATTACGGCACGCGAACTAATGATATCAATTTCAGTGCGAACCGCTGATGTATCCAGCGTCATATTGGAAACAACCGCATCCATGTTCGTTACGCGGGTTTTGCGGCTATCCATCATGACTATCGCTTCGCTGACGTAGCGGGGCGTTGCCACAAACGCATACAGCATCGCCAACACAACCGTACACAAAATCACGCGGCCAATCAGTAGCGAGTTACGTCGGACGAAGTACCAAATTTTGAGCAGTTCACCTGATGAAATAAAATCGTCTTGTTCTTGTTCCACTGTGGACATGTGTGACCTTATAAATTTAATCTTTAAGATTAGGGCAATTTATATAGGTTCCCAAATGACCGCGCCACTTAAAAGAGTGCGCACTTTCTTTCCGCTAATAACCGTTACTTTTTTGGCCCATTTTGCGTATTGTCTGTTCCAACAAGGCGTTAAAATGGTAGCGGAACAGCCCCACCTCAAAGCGTTCGGCGTTGCTGCGAATGATCTGCTTATCAAACGATGACACAAGGCTTTCAAATCGTTTCACTGCATCAATTAACGAGGTAGTGGTTTGCTCAGCAAAAAAGACACCTGTTTTGCCATCTACAACCGTTTCTAATGCGCCGCCCTTGCCATAGGCAATAACGGGCGTACCGCAGCCCTGTGCTTCCACGGGAACAATTCCAAAGTCTTCTTCGGCAGCAAAAACAAATGCCTTGGCACGCTGCATGTAGTCGATGACGACCGAACGCGATTGGCGGCCAAGGAATTCAATATGTGGTCCAGCGACTTGGCGCGCCGCATCATGTTCTGGCCCATCGCCAATCACCACCAGTCTTTTATCCGGCATACGCGCAAAGGCCTCGACAATCAGCGGGATTTTTTTATAGGGCACGAAGCGCGAAACGGTTAAATAAAAATCCTCTTTCGGTTTTTGAGCAACAACGAATTCATCAAGCTGCACAGGCGGGTAAATGACTTCCGCTTTTCGTGCATAACATTTCTTGATACGCCGTGCGATAAAATTGGAATTGGCAATGAAATAATCAACACCATTCACTGTGCGGGCATCCCACACGCGCATATAGTGCAAGATGATGCGCGCGATGGTGCTTTTGATGCCCTTTTCCATTTTGGCTTCGCGCAGATACATATGCTGCAAATCCCAGGCATACCGCATCGGGCTATGCACATAGGAAAGATGGACTTGATCTGGGCCGGTTATCACACCTTTGGCAACGGCATGCGATGAGCTGATGACCACATCATAACCCGACACATCAAACTGTTCGATGGCAAGCGGCATCAGCGGTAAATAACTACGGTAATGTTTTTGTGCGAAAGGAAGGTTCTGAATAAAACTGGTAAAACAGCGCGAACCGTTTAACAATCTTGAATCTTCAACATTTAAAAAGTTGACGAGCGTAAAAACATCGGCGCCCGGATACATGAGTAATAATTGTTCCAGTACGGCTTCCGAGCCAGCCTTGGTAACAAGCCAATCATGGATAATGGCGATTTTCATAAAAGCATCCTTGGGGTCGTCCTTGTTGCCACAATAAACCAGTTTTCACCTATCTTAGCAATTTGGATTATGATACCCATAACCTGCATCGTTCAGGCATAGCATTATGCTTTTTACTATATTCACGACCTCATGACCACGCTGGACCAAGCTTCAAAAATCAATATTCTTCAGGTTGTTGCTGATGGTAATCCGGGCGGCGGCACGACTTTCGTCATCAGTCTGGTTGAGGAATTGCTGAAAAATAATAACCTAGCCCTTCATGCGGTAACAGATAGCGGCTCCTACGGACATAAGGCGCTAACCGGGCTATGCGCCAAAACTTTTGGCCTGGATTTTTTTAAACGCAAGCTTAGCTTTAGCCTTCCACTTCAGCTGAGCGCAATAATTGAGGAAGTAAAACCTGACATCGTGCACCTGCATGGTGGGCGGGCTGCGTTTCAGTGTTTGCTTGCACGCTTCATGCATCCACGCATTACGTTTATTTATACCGTTCACGGCTATCACTTTGTGCGAAAAAATCCTGTCGCGCGCACCATAGGGATGATTGCCGAAAAACTTATTTCGATATGCATGGATGCAGTTGTGTATGTATCAAAAGGCGATGAAGCGATTGCCAAAACATATCGGCTTTTAAAAAACCGTTCAGTAATCATTTATAACGGTATCAGGCCTGTCACTCTGAGCACAAGCACAGATAAGCGTTTTGATGTAGTGTTTGTTGGGCGCATGGTAAGACAAAAAAATCCTGAACTTGCGATTGAGATATTCAAACAATTGAACGATAACGGCTATCGCTTTGCCATGGTGGGCGGCGGTGAAAAAGAAGCTGAGATTAAGCACATGATTGGCAATACAGGGCAGATTGAATTTTTTGGCGCACAAACACATGCTGAAACGCTAGACATACTACGCAGCGCAAAAATCATTCTGCTACCATCGCGCTGGGAAGGATTGCCACTTACCTTATTGGAAGCCATGCAGTTTGGCATACCCGCCATCGTTTCCAATGTGACTGGAAATAATGAAGTTATCGCGGATGGGTTAAATGGGCATGTTATCGATGATGAAGATGCCACAGCCTATGCAATAAAAATCAAAACATTGCTGAATGACGCCAATCTTTATAATCGACAATCCTTGGCTGCCAGAAAGATATTTGCAGAAAAATATCAGATGGAACGCTGCGCACAACAATATGCACAATTATATCAAGACGTGATGACCCAAAAGGCCAGCGCATGAGCAAGCAACGCATACTCATCGTTTCATCCCTCTTCCCACCCCATGTGCTAGGCGGCGCAGAAAGTTCTGCCTACAACCTTGCATTGCATTTCCGTGATAATGGTTGGGATGTTGGCGTTTTAACGACTGCACTCGATACCGGTGATGCCGTTGATAACCAGCTTTTTGAAGGAATGCGGATGTGGCGTGTTCTTATGCCGCGCCCCTATGCAACCTTTCATTTTCAAAAAGCAAAAGGGTTGCAAAAACTGCTGTGGCATTTCCTTGACCATTTCGACCCGCGCAATAAACGCATCATGGCGGATGTGCTGGATAACTTTAAGCCGGATGTCGTCAGCATTCATTTACTCCAAGGTCTTGGCTATAACGCATTACAGGAAATCACCAGGCGTAATATCAAAATCAATTTTGTACTGCACGACCTTGGCCTTGCCTGTATCCGAATGAACATGTTCAAAAACGGCAGCGAATGCGCCATGCAATGTACCAGCTGCAAAATTTCATCTGCTTACAAATGGAACATGTTGAAGCAAAGCAAGAAACTGGGCTTTATTTCACCATCGCAAGCTAACATTGAAACATTATCCAGATTTCTTCCCATAAAATCCTACCGAAATCAGGCTATTTTAAACCCCAACACCTATCCGCCAGCAACAGCGCAGCGCGTGGCCAGTGACAATATCCGCTTTCTATATGTGGGTCGCTTGCACAACACCAAGGGCGTTGATTTACTGCTGAATGTGCTTTTGCAATTAAAAGACAAGTACAAGTTCAAGGTTACTGTGATTGGTGATGGGCAGGAAAGCGCATCCTTGCGTGCCACATATGCAAAAGAAAGTTGGTGCGATTTCACCGGATATATATCGCAATCGGAAATCAGTAATTACATGGTGAATAGTGATGTGATGTTTATTCCATCCATCTGGGCAGAGAATTCACCGGGCGTGGTGGTTCACGCGTTATCACTAGGGCTACCCGTAATGGGCAGCCGCAAGGGCGGTATTCCTGAACTCATCAAGGATGGTATTACAGGCAAAGTTATTGAAGCAGGAAATAAAGCTGCCTGGCGCGATGCAATAGAAGCCGTTTTACAAAAACCCGAAATTCTTGAGGAATGGCGCAATAATTGCCTTGTCCATATCCATGATTTTGAAATTACCACTATTGTCAAACAGCAATTGGAATTCGCCAGCCATGAATAAAATTGCGTTATACCTGCTGATGTTATTTTTGGCTGTGCCGCTATACGCCGCGCCATTAAGGGAAACGTCTATTCCTAACGGGTTTGGCGTAAATGTGCATTTTCTTGGCAAAGCTGAAGATCATATCAAGCTTTTAAAGGAAGCCGGCTTTGGTTGGGTGCGCAAGGATTTTGATTGGGCATCCATAGAGAAAGAACGCGGCGAGTATAATTTTGAAAAATATGATACGTTTGTAAATGCGATGAATGATGCGGGAATAAAAGTCCTTCTCATTCTGAACTATCGCAACCCTTTGTATGACAGCAATCTTTCGCCTTATACCAATATCGGGCGGCGCGCTTTTGCGGGTTTTGCCGAAGCGGCTGCCAAGCATTACGCCAATAACGATGTAGCATGGGAGATCTACAACGAACCGAATTGGGGTTTTTGGAAACCAACACCAAAGGTTGAGGATTATATCGAGCTTGCACGGGTGGTTACACGGGCGTTAAAGCGCGCGGCACCGCACCAACCTATTCTTGCGCCTGCTCTTGCTGGCCCCACATCTGACCAAAGCAAGAAAGAAGCTTCTTATACTTATTTAAACGCTGTGCTCAATGACCCTATTGCTAGACAGTGGGATGCTATCAGTATTCACCCCTATTGCACTCCTAAAAAGCCTGAGTGTATTTTTAATGAAACATCGCGCCTAAATGCACTACTCACAAAGCATGGCATCCGCGCGCCTTATATATTCAGTGAATGGGGCTACCACACCGCCGATACAAAGGGTGTAAGCGAAGATATGCAAGCGGCCTATGCTGCGCGCGCCTTCCTGATTACCAGTTCTATGCGCATGCCATTCTCCATCTGGTATGACTGGCAAGATACCAGCGATGATACCAGTGATGGCGAGCATAATTACGGCTTACTGCATTACAATATGCTGGATAGCGACAGCGATGAAACCCGAAAACCAGCCTTTCATGCTATTCGCGAGTTAGGCCAAGCATTAAACGGCTACCGTTTTGATAAAATTATATCGCACACCAACGGGATTTATGGTTTGCGGTTCAAAAAAGGCCGCAACCTCGCCTATGCGCTTTGGACCAGCGAAATAGAAACGCAGCCCTATCAATTGGCCCTGCCTGCCGGACGCTGGCAAGTAGCCACTTTGCTGTCAAATAGCGTTGTGATTGACGTTAAAGATAAACAGCCTCTTGCCTTGCAACTACAGGCGATGCCGCTTATTGTCAGCCGCGTTATCAAATAACCCGTTGCCATTTCATGCTGCCCACCGAGATTAGAGCCAACAGTCCCTACCATAAAAAATCATGGGGAACCTACGCGTTGAAACAGGCCATTGTGCTTGCCATGTGCCTGGTCATTCTGAATGAAATGTTGGGCGGGGTTATCAAATATTATACCGCCAATTCTGCCCTGCTCTACCTTTCTTATATTCCTATCGTATTCGCTGGCGTTGTGGTGATCGGATATTTCGTTATTTATGGATTAACGATGCATATCCATAAGCAGATGGGGCTCTTTCTGCTGCTCTTCATGTCCTATTCAATATACGGGCTATTTATGGGGCGCGAATTAGGGGCGGTAGCGTTCGGACTTTATATCTGGCTGCCATTCTTTCTTGGCTTGCTGGTCAGCTCATTCGAGCTTCAGGGCCATTTTCAGAAAAACATATTGATATGGTGGCTGATTGTAACCACTGGCGTCTTAATTAATGCATTTGTTGTATTTCCATGGACTGGTGAAAGTTATCAAATATTTGGGCAAACTATGCAAACATCACGCGACTGGACAACGGCCGGCTTTAACCGTTTGGCTGGATTTTCACGCGCCAATTATGCCGCATCCAATCAAATCGCGCTGTTCTGTGTTGTCGTATTGACCATGCGCATGAATATTTTTCTAAAAATTGTAATATGGTTGATGTCTACCGTTGCTATTTATCTTACCACATCAAAAACCACATTGATTGCAATGGCAGTTGTGCCATTGATGATTATACTTGTAGAATTCCTGCAACAGCAGGATTATGCTAAGAAAAAACCCACCAAAAATGCTGAACGGGTTGCGCTGGCTGTTTTAACTGGATTGGCGTCTGTTTCGGTATTGCTGCCGGTGCTTTTTTTAACCAGCCGCTCGCAAATTACATCCAGCGAAGGCATTGGATTTATTAACTTAAGCTCAATGATGGATCGCGGCGCATGGATGTGGCCCAACGCATGGGATTTGATTTTCAAGACCGATGAAGTCTTTCCTATGATATTTGGCCGTGGCATTGGTGGAATTGGCACGCCGCAATATTTCTTTGAACGTCTGAATGCAAATTCAGCGGATAACTTATTCATATATCTGTATGTTACTTTTGGTGCATTCAGCATTTTTTTCATACGCTTTTTGGTCATGGGCGTACGCAAATGGCTTCCTATCAATAGCAGCGAGTTTCTGGTTTATTATACACTGACTTGCGTGGTTTTCATTGTTGGCATGACCTCGAATGTTATAGAAAGCGCAAGCATGTGCTTGATTATTGGCATTCTTATTGGTAAATCCGCACCTGCTAAATGGCGCAATAAAAACGAATTTGCGTAATCCAGAGATAATATATGCCCGCGCACGAACAACATAAAACGCCTGAAGGATTTTGGAAAAAAATAACCAGCGATGCTGGTTATTATCCGCCGCGCATTAAATCCATATTCTTTTTACCATTGTATATTTTTTATCTGCTTTTACTGGTACCTGGTTTTCAATTGGCACTATCCGTCAGGCTGCAAGAAGTATTCGGCAAAATCCCGTTATTGGGCAAGTTATTGCGGCGGGTTTTATGGTATGTGACAACCATCTATTTTGGTTCAGAAATTGATATTAAAGCAACCATCGGCTCTGGCATCTATATGCCGCATCCTTACGGGATAGTAATTGGCGGTGAATGCGTGATTGGCAAAAATGTTTCTATCAATCAGAACGTGACGCTTGGCCGGCGTGATAGCGATGAAACAGGCGACCCTATTATTGGCGATAACGTAGCGATTAATAGCGGAGCGGTAATAGTTGGCGCTATAAAAGTTGGCAATCATGCAAAAATTGGCGCCAATTCGGTTGTACTCAAAGATGTACCGGACCATGCAACAGCCGTTGGCGTTCCTGCGCACATTGTATCGAAATAGCGCTAGCCAGCATCCATAAACATAAAATTATTGTTCGATAATTCCTGAATCTTTGGCAAATGCACAGCGATGGTATTCTGCAAATTGCTACGTTCATCAATAAATTACTCAATTTTGGCGATTAAACCTTGCGTTTCAAACGCGGCATTCGGGCTGACCAATAACCATTCCGGCAAATCGAAATAATCAAACAAACCCTGGAATTTATCTTGATATGTCAGCGCCAGAACCGGCACGCCCATGCCAAGCGCGGCGATTGCCAAATGCATACGGCCCGTGACAAGCCCATCAGTCAGACCAACCATCGCTTTCAGCGTTGCGGCAGTGGGCTGCCCTGTAACTTGTAGGGCATTTTTTAGGCTCCTCCCCTGCAATTGCTGCGCGATTGCATCTAAGCAGACATTATCTGCCACCTTGTCACGAAAATCATGCGGGACAAGCAGCCAGCTAATTTTCTTGTGCTGCGAAACACCTGAAATAACATTCACTATGCCATCCACCAGCGCTTTAATTTGCTGCGCACTTGCATGTTTAATCAACATGGGGTGCAGGTTGAAACCAAGTACCAGATTTCCTGCCTCGCGTTGCTGGCGGGCCCAATGGCTAACACTCTTATACTCCGCGCTCTGCACATCTGGCTTAAGACAAAAGGCTGCATCTGCAACCTGATGCGTATCGCGCGATGTAAATTCCTTGAAACGACGGTTTGAAATCGCATCACGCAAGTTGAAGCTCACGGCTGGATGCATTTGCTGGAAAGCTGCTTTAAGTTCCGGCGCTGGCGCAGCATTAAAACTAAAACCAATAAACGCAACTCGTGCGCCCAAACGCGCGCATACATCGCCAATAATTAAATAACTTAGTGTGCCATAGGATGTGTAATACCCATCCATCGCATCTGCACCAAGCAGTGCCACTGCATCAGGTGCATAGCTCTTTAAATCCGCATAAAGCCGTTCCGGATTAATCCTATCTTGCCATACGCGCAACGGCACGCAGCCCATTTTATGCGCTGCTGCATCCGCTCCATTCGTTGCGGTCAGTAATGCAATTTTTATGTTTGGATTTTTTAATCGCGCCTTATCAATAATGGCGGTCATCATCGCATGGTCACCGCGTGAGCCGATTAACGTGTACGGTTCAGATGGAATAATCAGCAACCTATCAAAACACTGCGATGCGGGTTTAGCCGTTGCAGATTGGATAAACAACGACCATTGCTGCAGGGTCTTATTATATTGGTGCTTGGTGCGTAGCGCGGCAACAAATGGAATACGCGACAAAACCGCATTTACAATACGCTTAATGGTAATTTTTTTTGTCATGAACCCTTCAAACGACCCATAATGTTCAAGAACGCGAGTATAGACATCATGCGTTCGCGCGCAAACAGCAAAACTCCGCATGCATAAACGATTACAAACACCGCGCCCAATATCACACCGCGAATGAATGTTCCGTCAATAAGACCTACAAACATATCGTGCGAGAGCACAACAGCCGCAAATCCGAGCGATGCTGAGAATATGAATGGTACAAAACGGCGCACCAGATCCATTATTTCTATTTCAAGTACGCGTGATGCAAAAAAGAAGCTCGGCAATACCACTGCGGACTGCGCAATGCAGAAATAGGTGACGAAGGTGAAGATGTCCTCATCCTTGCTGAATATAAACACAGGTGCGAGCGCTAGAACCTTGATGATATTCAAGTACAGAAGGTAGATCGGACGGCCCATGGATGAAAAATACGATGCATTTAAAATCATCAGGCATTGAACAGAGCCAAACAGCAGCAACGGGCGTACCAACATGTCGATCATCGCCCATTTATGCCCAAACAGAACCGCGCAAATTTCAGGAGCCAGCGCCGACAACATAATGAAAATGGGCGAAATGATAGCCATGTTGGTTGTTATGGTATTGAGGTACACATTTTGAATGCGCGGTCGGTCATGGGCAATTTTTGATAATAGCGTCGATGCCACATCGGATAACACCGATTGCAGTAAGATAATAAGCACCTGAAGCAGTCGGTAACTGGCGCTATATAGTCCAAGGGTTGCGGTGCCAAACAAGGTCACAATCATAAAATCTGCGGTACGCACAGATGAATAATCCAGAATACGCATTCCAAAGATTGATGCGCTAAACCTGACCAATGGCTTTAAAGCTGTTGTTGCAAGTTGAAAGCTGGGTTTCCACACTGGCCGTGACCATAGCCAGATAAGGTTCACAAAAATCATTACATACATCTGTGTAACCAACGCCCACACTCCGCCCCCACTATAAGCAACACCAATAGCAATTGCCCCGCCAAGTGCTGTACCCGACAAAGTGCGCAGCGCCAATTGCTTGAACTGTGTATGACGCCGATATAAGGATTCCTGAAACAGGGCCGCCGTATTAAAAGGCGATAAAAACGCGATTGCCTTCACAACCGGCGCTAGCCCCGCAACGCCGATCCATTCCTCGACCAGATTGGCATTCCATATCACCACAATGCTCAGCAGCACCGAAAGGCCAATCGAGATAAAGAATGGCAGGTTGATATCTTCATCTTTTAAATCCTGCTTTTGGATCATTGCTTCACCAAAGCCGAATTCCGCAACGATAGTCATGAGTGTTAGCACCAGAATACCTGCGGCAACGGTGCCGTATTCCACCGGCGTCAACAGCCGCGCCAGCACAATAAACAAAACAAAGGTCAGGACTTTACTGCCCCAGCTTTGCGCGGCCGCCCACATCAAACTATGAATGGCTTTTTTTCTGAAATCCTCGCCTACGCTCATGCGGCTAACACCTGTTTAGTGAGCTGATTGCTATTTGCCGCACAATATTCATCCCATTTACTAATAATGTGCTGGCGCATAGCTTCTTGCTGTGCGGGATCATTTTTCAAACGTACAATCGCCTGCGCTGCCGCCTCTGGATTATCAAGCTTAATCGTTGGCACGATATCCAAAAATTCAAAACCGCGCAGGGATTCTGCTGTAGCAACGATGGGGCTACCTGCCATCACCGCTTCCAAGACTTTTATCTTGATGCCCCCACCATGCACCACAGGGCTGATCACCGCCAAGCCTTCACGCAGTAATTCTGACAACTGCTCGTCTGAAACAAACCCTATATGCCTGATATTGTGTTTGTTTGCATTTGGTAAATCCGCGCTCCCCTTACCCACCAGCATGATGGATATAGAAGCATCGAGCGCAGCAAGCGCAGGTGAAAGATGATTGATAATCCATTCCAGCGCAGCCTTATTGGGTAAGAACCCGGTGCCACCAACAAATGTAATATAAGGTTTAGCATGGCCTCTATCACGATTATCATGGCTCTGCCGTTCAGTCAGGATAGGACATAGCGACAAGGTTTTAGCACGAAGCCAACCATAGAACTGCTCGTCATAGCGCGATAAAAAAACAGTCAACGCGGAATGCTTGACAAGAATAGCTTCAACAATCCACGCCTTGATGGCATCACCATATAAAAACAGCTTCGCAAGAATATTCGTTTTAAGCTTGCTGGTGCCAAGCAGATAGAGCGGCATGGCATCATGCGCAATCAATATTATTTTGTATTTTAATGCTAGCAACGATGAAAATGGAATATTGCAGAGTGCCAGCAAGTGATCAATGATAACCAGATCATATGGCTTGGAAATTTCTGTACTTATCTCCCGTTTAGCGGCATCACACTGAAATGCATAGGCTGCCAGCGGCGCACAATTGAATAGAACCGATTTCAGTTTTTTGATAACACGCGATGCCCCGCCCGCTTCACGCTGCAAATCTCCCGTATGAATTGTAAAATTCGGCCACTGATTTGACTTAGCGCTTGATATTGCTCCGGCCACACCGGGCTCGACAATGATGCCGCGCAATTCAATGTCACGGCATTGAATAAGCTCCAGAATATGTTCGCGCAATACAACATCCATGCCGCTGCTGGGCTGGATGGGATTTCCGACACCTATATATAGGACTTTTTTAGGCATTAAAACGCGGAGACGAGCATGGGGATCATACGCATCTATATACGGGAATAACTGCTTAAATAGAAGTACGTTTTAATGGCGGTTTAACGCAGCATTCCAACAGTCGGAAGCCTGCGTTGACGCTTCTGCCATTCATCATCAAAGATAAGGAACTCAGGAATTGACAAAAGCGTTTGTATGCTCTTCTTGACAGTATTTGGAAGTTGCAACGCAAGTGACCTATCCGGCGCAGGCGTTACATCGACTACCACCGGCGCTCCGGTCGCAAGAATATCTGCGATCGTGACTGCACTGGAATTATAGGTGTAGTTGCTGCTATCCGCACCCGTCAAAGTGAGACCAATCACGTTAACAGGCTTATTACTGCCTATGCTGCTGCTTGAATAATGCGCCCCGCTATAGGTATAGGTCAAGATATCGCCGGACACGCGATTATCATTAAGGGTAACAATTGCGTTATCATTCCCATCATAGATTTTATTTACGCCCGTTGCACTAATCAGCAATGCACGTGGTGTAATATCAGCGTTGGCTGCGCCCGTACTCGCACTTGTATAATTGGCGCTATCCACACCGACGAGGCCGATGCCTGTTACATTGATTGTTTTGCCAACTCCCACATTCTTGTTGCCAAAATTGGCGTTGTAGTTATAGCCAAACACATCACCTGCTATTCGATTATCGGTGATGTGGATGCCTGCGTTTGTTGTCCCATCATATATTTTATTGTGGCCAACAATACTGGCTACAAGTGTGCGCGGCGTAATTGTCGCCGAAGCGCTTGCCGTTGTGTTGAAGTTGTAATTGCCAGCATCACCTGTTGAAACATTGATGCCAGTTACGCTAATGGATTTACCTACGCCCACATTTTTATTCACAAAGTTTGCAGCGCCATAGCTGGTGATGAATACATCGCCCGCAACGCGGTTATCATTCAGGGTAACGCTTGTAGCGGTCAAACCGTCATATATCTTGCTTGCGCCTACTGCCGTAACAAGTAAGGTACGTTTGGTGATGTTGGCCGCAGCGGTGTCCGTTGTATTAAAGGTATAATTTCCGGAATCGCCGCCCGTAATATTTAGTCCTGTAACAGTGATGGCCTTGGTAGTTCCTACATTTTTATCTGCAAAGGTCGAACTGCCATAGGTTGTGGTGAATACATCGCCCGCTACGCGGTTATCCGAAAGCGTAATACCCGCATTCACAGAACCGTCATATACTTTGTTCACACCCGTTGCGTTTATATTCAGCGTGCGCTGCGTGATATCGGCTGAAGCGCTGGCAGTTGTATTAAACGTATAATTTCCAGCATCGCCTGTAGTGATGTTTATACCCGTTACGCTGATGCTCTTACCGACACCCACATTTTTATTACTGAAGTTCGCTGCGCCATAGCTGGTGTTGAATACATCACCTGCAACGCGGTCATCGGTAAAGGTAATTCCAGCAGTTGTGTTACCGTTATAGACTTTATCAACGCCCGTTGCGCTGATGGTAAGTGCACGCTGGGTAATATCGGCCGATGTTGAAGCCGTGGTATTAAACGTATAGTTTGCAGCATCGCCGGTCGTGATGTTTATACCGGTTACGCTGATGCTCTTACTGATACCCACATTTTTATTACTGAAGTTCGCTGCACCATAGCTGGTCGTAAACACATCACCTGCTACGCGGTCATCGGTAAAATTGACGCTGGCGGTTGTATTACCATTATAAACTTTATTCACACCCGTTGCACTGATGGTAAGGGCGCGCTGGGTAATGTCAGCGGAAGCAGAAGCTGTGGTATTAAATGTATAATTTCCAGCATCGCCTGTTGAAATATTGATTCCGGTTACACTGATTGACTTGGCAGTGCCAACATTTTTATTAGCAAAGTTCGCTGCGCCATAGCTGGTCGTAAACACATCACCTGCTACGCGGTCGTCGGTAAAGGTCACGCCAGCAGTTGTGTTACCGTTATAGACTTTGTCAACGCCCGTTGCACTGATAATAAGGGCGCGCTGGGTAATGTCAGCGGAAGCACTGGCAGTTGTATTAAACGTATAATTTCCAGCATCGCCTGTTGAAATATTGATTCCGGTTACACTGATTGACTTGGCAGTTCCAACATTTTTATTAGCAAAGTTCGCTGCGCCATAGCTGGTCGTAAACACATCACCTGCTACGCGGTCATCGGTAAAATTGACGCTGGCGGTTGTATTACCATTATAAATTTTATTCACACCCGTTGCACTGATGGTAAGGGCGCGCTGCGTAATATCTGCGGAAGTGCTGGCAGTTGTATTATATGTGTAATTGCCAGCATCACCTGTTGCGATGTTTATACCCGTCACGCTAATTGCCTTACCGGCACCTACATTCTTATCACCAAAGGCGGAAGAACTGTAACTGATGGTGAACACATCACCTGCTACACGGTCATCGGTAAAATTGACACTGGCGGTTGTATTACCATTATAAACTTTATTCACACCCGTTGCAGTAATGGTCAGGCTGCGCTGCGTGATATCGGCTGAAGTGCTGGCAGTCGAAGCGTAGCTATAATTGCCGCTATCGGTTCCGGTCAGGTTAATTCCCGTTACGCTAATTGCTTTACCAACACCTACATTTTTATCGCCAAAATTACCAGTGTAATTGATAGTAAATATATCTCCTGCTACACGGTCATCACCAAAGCTTACGGCAGCAGCGGTCAAGCCGTTATAAACTTTATCAACGCCAGTTGCGGTTATAGTGAGTGCGCGCTGCGTGATATCCGCGGAAGCACTGGCAGTTGTATTAAACGTATAATTTCCAGCATCGCCTGTAGTGATATTGATACCCGTCACGCTAATTGCCTTGCCGGTACCTACATTCTTATCACCAAAGGTGGAAGAACCGTAACTGGTGGTGAACACATCACCTGCTACGCGATCATCGGTAAAATTGACGCTGGCAGTTGTATTACCATTATAAACTTTATCAACCCCAGTTGCCGAAATCGTCAAGGCACGCGGTGTAATATTGGCTGTCGTACTGGTGGTTGTGTTAAAGGTGTAGTTATCAGCATCAATATTGGTCAAATTGATGCCACTTACATTGACAGTCTTACCATTCGCCACATTCTTATCAAGGAAGGTTGCTGTGGTATAAGATGCGGTAAGCACATCGCCCGATACGCGATTATCACCAAGATTTACGGTTGCACCTGTCAACCCATCATAAACGCGGTTCACACCAGTTGCACTGACGGTAAGCGGACGCTGCGTGATTGTAAGACCGGTTGGTGCTGCGAGGTAGGTAATATTATAGTTGCTTGCCAGACCCGATGTGAAAGTTGCACCATTCGCCGAAAGCGCCCACGGTGTTGCCCGGTAATTGTAATTGCCGGATGACGATAGTGTTGCATCGGTCGTTAAGTTCAATGTAGCCGCATCGGTGCTATAGAATGAACCGCTAGCAAGTGTGTATGCGGTGTTTAGCGGCGCGTTACCATAAACGCGCGTTTGATCGCTGACCTGCACAGTAATCGCACGCTGACCAACGGTAAGGCCTGTTGGCGAGATATAATTAAATCCATAGCCAAGATTGGATGTAAATGTGCTGCCATTATTAGTAATGGTGAAGCTTGTACCGGCATTATCACCTTGGACATAGCTGGTTGCGAAATTCCCCACACCGCCCACGCTACCCTGCGACGAATCCAATGCATTCAAGTAACCCGATGTCTGCAACGTATAACCCGTTGGCGGAATAATCGCGTCTCCATAGTTATAGGTTTGCGGGTCAATCGTCACATCAAGCATTGGTGTATAGGAATACAATAATCCATTCCCTGTTCCAGGAATAGTTGGGCACGAACCGCCATAGGTACAGGTGTAGCGGTTGAACGCATTGCTCATAGTCTCTTCACCGGTCGTATCGGTCGGGTTTGTGCTGTACACAAGCCAACGACCACCCGCACCTGTAGTGAGCGGATTTGCACCGGCAGTATTAATAAAGTTACGACCTGCAACAAGCACAATCGCGTTTGCTGATGTGTTTGTGGTTGTGATGGTTTGCGTCAGCAATACATCACGTGCCGCGCGAATAAAGATTGTATCCGAACTAGTCAATGCCACAGAGCTTGCAAAATCATTGCCCGAGGTAAACGAGACAGGATCATTCCACGCAGATATGGTATTGGTAAGCGCACCCGAAGTTGTATTACCAAATACGATCGAGCCCCAGCCATTTACCAGACGATTAACTTCGGCGGTGCTTAAATTAAAGCCATTGGTCGTGAGGTTATCCGCTTGTGCGCCGCCCAGTACAATAATGCGCGCTGCCGTTGACGGCTGCAGGGTAAGTGTTCCCGTACCATTTACATTTGCGCTTATGGTAAGGTTGTCGGCCGTGACCGAAAGATTACCAAGCGCTGTGGTGCCACCAACAATACCGGTGAAGGTCATGGTGCCCGTACCTGCAACAACTGACAGATTCTCGGTTGTGCCGCCAGCTGTGCCATTGAGAGTTGTACTGAAGCTCACCGCTGCATTTGTAGTGGTAAGCGTTACACTCGCCGCCTCTGCAATCGCTGTCGCATTGCTATAGGTTTGTGTGCCGGTGCTTGTGATGTTAGCGCCCAGCACAGTCAATGTATTATTCGAATTAGTGATGGTGCCCGTTGAATTGATGGCACGCGAGATAGTTAGTGTCGAAAAGCCTTGCGTATTGAAGTTACCCACCGTTGCTGCCATAGCAAGATTAGTACTGTTCAATGTTAATGCTGGTCGCCCGCCATTGTTTCCGGACAATAATGTAAAGTTACCCGTACCCGCCGACATGTTGCCTAAAATATTCAAATTGCCAGTGCCGCCCGCAGCGCCGTTCGCAGCCTGCAAGCTGTAAGCAGAAGCTGCACCCCCCGTGAGGGTATTGCCCGCATTGATATTTAAATCACGATTGGAAATGATCGCAACTGCAGCTGATGAAGTTAAACTGCGGTTAAGTGTAAAATCCAGAAAGCCAGAAATGCTCAGCGCGCCAAGTGATGCGCCTTGCTGCGTAAAGTTCGTAGAGGAAAGTGTGTAGGATGGGCGCGTTCCGTTAATACCTGATAGCAATGTCAACGCACCTGTGCCGACAGATAGATTGCCGCTTAACGTCAGATTACCAGTTCCCGCGACAGTGTTATTTGCAGCGGTAAGTGTAAGTCCACCCGCAGCTCCGGTTGTAATCGTTTGTGACGTGTTCAATGTTAAATCACGCTGCGTAGCGATAGTTATACTACCACTGCCAGGAAGATTCATTGCGACAGTTACATCCTGGAAGCCGGTAATGCTCGTGGTACCGACGGTCGCACCGAGTAAAGCCAGCGAACTGCTATTCATCGTCCAGCTGGGGCGCGTGCCATTAATACCAGAAACCAATGTCAACGCACCTGTACCGATGTTGATTTTACCACCAAGCGTGAGATTGCCCGTGCCAGTCACCACCGCATTTGCTGCGCGCAAGCTTACGCCGCCCGTTGCACCAGTAGTAATATTACTGGATGCGTTGGTAATAATGTCGCGCAATGCCAATACGGTAAATACGCCTGCGCCGCCAACTGTAATGGTTTGCGATGCTGATAAAATAAAGTCACGCTGTGGGTTGATGGTGATATTGCCGCTACCGGTCACCGCCTTGGAAACGGTAACGTCTTGGAAGCCATCGATGGTAACAACGCCAACCGTTCCGCTATTCTGTGTGTAGGTGGTGTTATCCATCGTCCATGATGGGCGCGTACCATTGATACCTGAGCGTAAAGTCAAAGTGCCTGAACCAACAGCAAGATTACCGTTTAGGGTCAAATTGCCTGTACCAGCTACGACGTTATTCGCAGCCTGCAATGTGATGGAACCCGTTGTTCCTGCGCTAATCACACTGGTTGCAGCAGTGGTGATATCACGCAGGGCCAATATGGTGATCGCAGATGCCGAATTAGTTGAAAGCGTGAAGCCTGAATTAAGTGCGAAGTCACGCTGCGGTGAAATCGTGACAGTGCTACTGCCCGGCAAGTTTCTAGCCAGCGTCACATCCTGAAACCCAGTGATACTGATTGCGCCCACCGTTGCACCAACCAATGTAAGTTTAGTGCTATCTAGCGTTATGCTTGGGCGTGTTCCATTAATACCCGACAACAACGTCAACGCCCCCGTACCAATATTGATCGTACCGCCTAGCGTTAGATTACCCGTGCCTGCGATAACCGCATTTGCCGCGCGCAAACTTACACCGCCCGTTGCACCAGTTGTAATATTGCTGGTTGCAGCTGTAGTGATGTCACGCAGCGCCAAAACCGTGAATACACCTGCAGCGCCAGTTGTTATGGTGTTTCCCGCCGATAGAATGAAATCACGCTGTGGGTTGATGGTAATGTTACCAGTTCCGGTCAGATTCTTCGAAACAGTAACATCTTGGAAACCATTGATGGTCACAACGCCAACCGAACCCGTCAATTGCGTATAGGTTGTGTTATCAATCGTCCATGAGGGGCGAGTGCCATTGATACCGGATGAAAGCGTAAGCACACCTGTACCCATTGAAACATTTCCGCTGAGTGTCAGATTACCCGTGCCAGCTACGACATTATTCGCTGCCTGTAATATCAGCGATCCGGTATTACCGCCGGACATTGTCGCACCCGCTGCAACAGTTATATCACGCAACGCCAATATGGTGATATTTGCTGTACCAGTTGTAGTTAGCGTTGCGGAATTATTCAGTGTGAAGCTTTGCTGCGGTGAAATGGTAATAGCGCCGCTGCCAGTAATATTTCGCGCAACCGTCACATCTTGCATGCCTGTAATGCTGATGGTGCCAATCGTGGCGCCAAGCGGTGTCAGCGTAGTTGAATTTAGTGTAAGGGATGGACGCGTACCATTGATACCGGAAACAAGGGTCAATGTACCTGTACCAATCGAGAGATTACCATTTATGGTAAGATTACCCGTGCCTGTAATAACATTATTCGCGGCCTGCAAACTAATAGCGCCTGTTGCTCCAGTTGTAATGCCACCTGTTGCATTGATGGTGATGTCGCGCTGGGCTAATGATGTGAATGTACCGCCAGTGGTAATCACTGCGCCTGCGTTGATAATAAAATCACGCTGTGGTGAGATGGTAATGTTACCGCTGCCAGTAATATTTCGTGCGACAGTAACATCCTGCAACCCCGTGATGCTAATAGCGCCAATTGATGCACCGAGCGGCGTTAGTGTTGTGGTGTTAAGCGTAAGCGATGGTCTTGTACCATTGATGCCGGATACCAGCGTAAATGAACCGGTGCCCACCGAAATATTACCGGTGATGGTAAGATTACCTGTGCCTACAACTGAATTGTTTGCAGCTTGCAGCGATAAGCCACTTCCTGCGTTCGATGACACGGTAGTTCCAGCACCAATAGTAATATCACGCTGGGCAAGAACCGAGAATGAACCACCAGCTGTCATGCTTGCCGTTCCGCTGGTGATGAAATCACGACCCGGATTGATGGTTATACCACTCGTGCTGGTGATGACGGATGTGCCACTCGCAAAAAAATCGCGTGTTGCGCCCGTTGCTGCTATAGTCAGCGCCGCACTGGTAGCCAAATTGGTAGAAAGTGTAATATCCTGAAAACCGCTTAACGAAACGGTGCCAACTGTTGCGCCAAGTTGAGTAAAGGTTGTGGCGCTAAGCGTAAGGTTCGGGCGCGTGCCGTTTATACCCGAAAGCAATGTCAGATTACCCGTACCAATCGAAAGATTTCCGTTCAGCGTCAGGTTACCCGTGCCAGCGGTTGAACCATTTGCAGCTTGCAATGAGATAGCGCCGGTTGCACTTGTAACGATAGCACTGCTCGCGTTGAGTGTAATATCACGCTGGGCTAAAATTGAAATCAACGAACCAGCGCCAGTGCTGGTCAAGCTGCCTGCGGATGTCAGCGTAATATCCCGCTGCGGATTAATTGTAATAGTGCTGTTACTGGTTATCGCGCGTGCGATGCTTACATCCTGAAAGCCAGTGATACTTACGGCGCCAAGCGTACCTGCATTTTGTACCAGCGTTGTGTTATTACCGGTATAATTGGGGCGCGTACCGTTAATACCGGAAACAAGGGTAAGGCCACCTGAACCGACAGAAAGATTGCCGCTAATGGTGAGATTACCTGTGCCCCCTATTACGCCATTCGCTGCCTGAAGGTTCATGGCGCCTGTTGCACCTGTCGTCAATGTGCGCGTAGCGTTCAAAGTTATATCACGGTTAGCCAGCATCGTAATCGAACCACCCGTTGATATATCCGAAGCGATGGTGATGCTGCCTGCTGCCGCAATATTTGCATTAAGGGTAATGCTGCCGGAACCTGAATTGGTAATCGTATTATTGACGATGATGTTATTCGATGCCGTCACGGTCAACGCGTTACTGCTGTTCCATGAAACCGCATCCACAAAAGTAATATTACCTGTACCACCTGTGCCTGCCGCACTGGTAATCGTCACCGCGCCGCTCGCCAATGCGTTTTGTAAGGTTACTACATCAAGATTTGATGTTGCTGCACCGGTTGAATCGAATGGTGATGACGGGGTGATGTCAGCATCAATCGCGTTGCTGATGGTGATATCCGCAGGGTCAAGCAGCAGCATGCCATTTGCGCCGTTCGCGGCATGAGTATTTACTGTACCATTGAAGCCTAGCCAGTCTTTACCCGAAACTTCGATGAAGCCGCCATTGCCACGAATGCCTTTCGCACTGAGATCCGCGTGACCATAATACGCAGTGCCGTTGTTCGACCATGTGATGATGCGGCCCGCATTTCCTACATCCGAGCTTGCAACCATCATCACGTTCTTGTCGATGAATACGCGCGATGCGGTTGGCACGTTTCTGTTAGTCGACAACCCTTCGTAATAAGCAGCAAAAAACGCAGCCGTTGGTGATGTGTTGATAGCGGAATAGCCGCCTGGGGTATTCCCCCATTCAACAGCAGTTGCAGGTTTATCAAGCATACCGCGGTAAGCACCGCCATGATAATCGCCGCCAACCAAAATTTCGCCAGCGCCTGCATTCCCTGAAACATCGACGCGCGTATTGTTCATAAGCGCGATGCGGTTGCCGATAATGTGGATAGCGCCGCCTGTCTGACCGGTAGCAAGGCCTGATGCTTCAATCAGCCCATCGATAATCACATCGCTGAGACTGTTTCCTGCGATTAAAATCTTGCCGCTGCTATTTCCATTATTGTTTTGCAACGGAATAGTCTTTGCAGAAATTGTTCCTTTGCCGCTAATAACGCTATCGATAATATTTTTACCTGCGGCGGCGGTCATTGCAACCAAGCCGCCATCCGCATTAATTACGCCTGTATTACTAACAAATTGTTTTGTTACCTTGTCGCTAACCGCAACTTCCAAAAGACCATCACCATAGAAATCAACTGTTGCCGTCTCGCCAGATGCCAAATGCACGCGGCCCAAACGCGCCGCAATCACGCCGCGGTTTTCAACACGGGGCGCAACTAATCCAACTAAACCTGCATCTTTTGCGGTAATGCGGCCTTCATTGATGATTTGCGCATTGGGATTACTGCTGGGTTTATCAAATACCAGCTTTCCGCCAGACATGAACTGTTCGTTACGGATATCGGATGTTGTTGCGATAAGACTGTTAACGTCAACCTGCGCGCCGCGGCCAAACACCACTCCGTTCTGGTTGACGATAACAATATTACCATTGGCACTTAGCTGGCCATCAATATGGCTGGCACCACCGCTGTTAACACGGTTAAGCGCAATCGAACCACTGCTCGGCTGTTGGAATTCGGTACGCTCATTGGGTGCAATATCGAAGCCGCGCCAGTCAATTACCGCACGATCAGTATGTTGGTTGATATGGACTGTGGATCCATTGCTACTGATTGTTGCCGAACCGGCATTAACAACACCGCCCTGCGGATTTGCACGCAGGGGTATTGCATGGGTGAAAATCAACCACGCGCATAGACATCGCAAAAATTTATTCCAGAATGGATTTCTCCACCAAGAATTTCGATACGAGTTAGCCACAGAAAAATCCGCTCATGAAAAGGCGTTTTATTTTGTAAAAACAAGCCTTTAGGATAAGCGGAAAAGGTTAAAATTTTTGGTTGAACTGCATCATTATTCTGGGGAAATAACGATCATTTCCATATAATGGCGCGAGTTGAGAATGGTTAATTGGCATAGCGAAACCAATATTAGCACTTTGTCCCCATTCTGTGGCAAAACGCATACCTAACCCGGCTGAAGAGGCAGAATCGCTCTTAACTTGACTAATATCATCATTAAAAACGGCTCCGTAATCAATAAAAGCGTATGGTTCAAGGTTAATAGGCCTTAATGAACGCACCCCTCCATAGCGAATTTCCAGTCCGGTTGCGAAACCATGATCACCCACTAGTTCGGAAGAGTCAAAGGCCCGTCCATACCCCTCCCCCCCGTATCCAAACTCCTCGGAGGAGTAAAGCGGGCCCGAAGCCAGCTGGCCTGAAAATTTAATTAGCCCGGACCAGTCATCGGTAATTTCTTGTAAGCGCGCGATTGAAATTTCTGCTTTTGTGAAATCAGGCGTAGCTTGACCACGCGATAAATTCAATTCACCCGGCTGGCTTGCTCCAAGCCAATCAAGCCCTTGGCTCAATTTAAAATTTAGCACACTAGATCCATGCCAATCATCCGAACGATCATACGATAAACCAACGCGCAGCGCTCGGACTTGTTCACGCGTAAGCGGCGTTCCCAGAATATCACTCGTTACATCACGGCCATCCAGCGCCATCATCAATGCAAAATTTTCCTGTCGCTGACGTATCCATTGATACTTCATTCCTACACTGACGTTCAGCGCCAAACTATCGATGTCAAGCGGTTCAAGCGTATGAACCGGATGTGCGCGCGTAACAGCCGCATCTAGATTCAAAATTATATCCGGCAACGCCGTGAATGAATTATGGATTGAACCATAATTGAGCATGGATGGTTCAATACTGGTCATCCCGTAAAAAGTGGTTTGATTAAGCGGCACAACACTGCCGCTGATTGACATGTTTGCTTCATGCGGACCTAGGAATTTCGAACCCGAATTATCAAATCCGATGGAAGCATCCATCGATGTGTCTTGGGGAATAAGGGTAAGCATACTCGCCCCGTCTTCCGCACCGGGAAGTGCTGATAATACTGCTCTGAAGCTCTGTCCCGGCAAATCATTCAAACGCAATAGTGCACTTTCCAGTGTTGCGGAGGTAAGTGGCTTTTCGTCTTTGATACGCTGGATATAACTGCGCACAACATAATTACTTTGGCTTGGGTCGGTTAGCACAACTTCCTTGATATAGCCTTCGCGCACGCATATGCAAACCGTATCGCCTTTGATGGTATCAGTATCAACCGTTGCACGGGATAAAAAATACCCTGCTTCGCGGTAACGTGCGCTTACCGCATCCGCCATCGCATAAGCTTCTTTCAAGGTTACGGTTTTACCCAAACGGTCTGCAAACGGCTCACCTAATTCTTCCTGCGTGAATGCGGTTGCACCTTCAAAAATAACCCGGTTTAGGATAAAGCGTTTTTGTTCTGCGCCGGAAGGTGCATTGTTTTTTGGCGCGGGTGCCACCTTAATTGGCGGCGGTGCCTTTTTTAAAATATCATCGGTTGAAAGTGGGATGCTGCGTTCAATACGCGAAGGATCAGCTGGGCCAGGCACACGTGGCTGCGATACATCGCTCGTTTGCGCCCATGCTTGCCCTGCACTGAATCCAGCGAAGAGAAAAATCAAAAACCATTTATAAAAATTTCGAAAGTACATTAAGGGCAAGGCGCAAGAATCTGAGGACATGTCAGGCTAAATGGGACGTTAAGTGGGGTCAATCAGACCTCGGCTCTGCGCTTTACTTGATGGTGGATAAGGCAGTGGATAAATGATGTGTGCTGTTCAGTGGATAACCTTGTGGATAAAAATTGAATTCACTGTGAATGCTGCCTCTCTGATGAACAGTTTATCTTTTTATGCCTGCTTTATTCGCTAATACGGATTAAAAGGCCAATGTTACAAACAATCACCACTGACCATACATGAACATTTGATTTCTTACCGACTGGCAAAATTTTATGAGCAGCATCATTTCATTTTTTACAACGCTAGCTTCTGCCCTGTATCTACACCTTGGGCTTGCTGTTGCAAACCTACCCAGCTACTTCAGCACCACGCAAATCATCCATAATGTTCCATATGGTTCTAACCCCAGCCAGACAATGGATATTTATGTTCCCAAATATGCGGAACGCAGAAAGCTGGACGTTGTTGTGTTTTTCTATGGCGGCCGCTGGACCTTTGGAAAGAAGGAAGATTACCGTTTTATAGGCAACACCTTCGCCAGCGCCGATTTCATTACGGTTATTTTCGATTACCAGAAATACCCGAAAGTACGCTTTCCAATTTTCATCGAAGATGCGGCAAAAGCATTAGCTTGGGTTCACGACAATATCGGCAAATATCACGGCGATAATACACGGATTAACATTGTCGGCCATTCGGCAGGCGCACATATTGGCGCGCTTGTTACAACCAATCCAGCTTACTTAAAGCATGAAGGAAAGACACCAGCACAGGTTATTCATCGCTTCGCAGGACTTGCAGGACCATACAGCTTCACGCCCGATGAACCCGATTTAGAAGCCATATTTGCACCGCCTGCAAATTATCCAAACATGCGCGCATCAACATTCGTGACCGGAAAAGAACCGCCGATGCTCTTGATGTGGGGCGATGCCGACACGGATGTCGGTGCTTTCAATCTGGAACAGATGGATAGTGCCCTCCGCATGAAGCGAGGAACTGTGAAAAGCATTATTTATCCTGGCCTTGACCATATAGGCATCATCCGCGCACTGACGTGGATGTTTAAAGACAAAACATCTGTCTTTCTGGACACCATCAACTTCTTCAGGCAATAAGCGGCGCTTGACAGCATATGCGTCAGCGGCAACTCTTGGTGGAACGCTCACCTGAGAATCTTAACTAATCATGGCTGATTTTGACATCACGATAATTGGCGGCGGCATTAATGGCACGGCCATCGCGCGTGACGCGGCAGGTAGAGGCCTGCGCGTACTTCTGGTTGAGCAAAATGATTTAAGCTCCGGCACATCGTGGACTTCATCGAAACTCATTCACGGTGGGCTTCGCTATGTGGAACAAGGTGCATTTCGACTGGTGCAAGAAGGGTTGCTTGAACGCAGTATTCTTTTAAAAACTGCGCCGCATATCATCTGGCCTGCGCGATTTGTATTGCCGCATCACAAAGGACTTCGCCCGGCATGGATGCTGCGCGTCGGTTTATTCATATATGATTTACTCGCCGGAAAAAGCCTGTTGCCCGGGGCACATGCTGTTGATCTTACAAAAGATGATGCTGGTATGCCGCTGCAATCACAATACCACACAGGTTTTGAATATTCTGATTGTTGCGTTGATGATGCACGACTGGTCGTATTAAACGCAGTTGATGCAGCAACGCGCGGCGCAGAAATCCGCACCCGTACACGTTTTGAAAAAGCAGAACGCCACAATAACGAATGGCACATTCAACTAAACAACAAAAGCGTTACATCACGCATTCTTATCAACGCATCCGGCCCATGGATTGAAGAAGTGAATGGGATGATGCCACCCGAAATTGCGCAGGATCACATCAAACAAATCAAAGGCAGCCATATTGTTGTACCCAAGCTGTTCAATCACAACAAAGCATATATTTTCCAGCATGCGGATGGGCGAATAGTATTTGCTATTCCCTACCATACCGATTTTACACTTATTGGTACAACCGATGTCACGGTCACGGGCGATCCGGCCAAGGTTGCAATTTCGGATGAGGAAATTGACTACCTCTGCAAATTGGCAAGCGATTATTTCAAAACCGGCATCACGAAACATAATGTGGTGTGGAGCTTTGCAGGTATCCGCGCGCTATATGATGACCGCAGCTTGAAAGCCAAGGATTTATCGCGTGATTATTTATTGAAACTGGATGGAGGTGCAACCAAACCACCCCTGCTTTCCGTTTATGGTGGTAAGCTGACGGCAGCGCGGCATCTTGCGGAAGTTGCGCTAGAACACCTTGCCCCGTTTATCCCCGCAACAAAACCGTGGACTGCACATTCACATCTTCCCGGCGGCGATTTTGCATGGAACGGCTTCACAGAAATGGTAGAAAACACCTGTAAACAATGGGCTTTCTTAACACCTACGCATGCGCGGCGCTTGGTTCGCGCTTATGGCACACGCACATCGATGATTATTGGCAAGGCGACCCGAATGGCGGAAATGGGTGAATGCTTTGGCGCGGATTTGACGGCAAACGAGGTTCGTTATCTCATGCAACATGAATGGGCGCAAACAGCAGATGATGTGTTATGGTTGCGCAGTAAATTGGGGCTGCGTTTCACGCCTGAACAAAAAAATAAGCTTTCGCAATTTATGATGAGTGAAAAAACATGAGCGATGTCATCCTAGCAATCGATCAAGGCACCACATCATCCCGTGCAATTGTGTTTGACACCGAACTTTTGCCAATCGCAACATCACAAAAAGAGTTCAAGCAGCACTTTCCCGCTCCAGGCTTTGTGGAACATGACGCAGAAGAAATCTGGAAAACGGTTGTTGAAACCACCAAAGCCGCGCTGTTGCAAGCAAATCTCACAGCCAAGCAGATTGCCGGTATTGGCATCACCAATCAGCGCGAAACAACGATAATATGGGATAAAACCACAGGAAAACCTATTTATAATGCAATTGTTTGGCAAGACAGGCGCACGGCAGATGCATGCCAAACGCTGCGTCAGCAAGGACACGAAGCGTTAGTAAACAAAAAAACCGGCTTGCTACTTGACCCCTATTTCTCCGCTACCAAAATTGCATGGATACTCGATAATGTATTTGGCGCGCGCGATGGCGCGAATGCGGGCAAGCTTGCTTTTGGCACGATTGATTGTTTTTTATTGTGGCGATTAACCGGCGGCAAGGTTCACGCAACCGACGCCACCAACGCATCACGCACCATGCTGCTGAATATTCATACCGGCACATGGGATGATGAACTTTTAAAGCTATTCAACATTCCTCGGAGCATTTTGCCAGAAGTACGCGATTGTTGTGCTGATTTTGGTACAACAACGCCCGATTTATTCGGTACACCTATTGCCATTTTAGGAATAGCGGGCGACCAACACGCCGCAACGGTTGGTCAAGGGTGCTTCACCGCAGGTATGATGAAAGCCACCTATGGCACAGGCTGTTTTGCTTTATTGAATACCGGCGAAAAAGCTATTCAATCAAAGAATAAACTGCTTACCACCATCGCATACCAATTGAATGGAAAGCGCACTTATGCGCTGGAAGGTTCGATTTTCATGGCAGGCGCAACGGTACAATGGCTGCGCGATGGATTGAAAATTATCGCGCATGCCAATGACGCAGATGTAATTGCAAGCAGGGCCAATAGCGCAGAACAGGTCTATCTGGTTCCGGCATTTGTTGGTCTTGGCGCACCATGGTGGGATGCAAATGCCAGGGCCAGCATTACAGGTCTTACGCGCAATTCCGGCGCGCCGGAAATTACACGTGCAGCATTGGAAGCAGTTGGTTATCAAACACGCGATTTACTCGAAGCAATGCACGCCGATTGGCCGAATAACAGTAACACTGTTCTGCGCGTGGATGGCGGCATGACCAAAAGCGAAGTGACTATGCAATTTCTTGCGGATATTTTAAATGCGCCTGTTGATCGTCCCGTTGTTATGGAAACCACTGCACGCGGCGCTGCTTACTTAGCTGGATATAAGGCAGGATTGATGCCGGATTTAGAAAAATTTGCGGCAAATTGGCAGCGAGACAAACGCTTTGAGCCAAAGATGGAAGAAGGTGCGCGTAATCAAAAATGGTCAGGCTGGAAAGATGCTGTTCAACGCACCATTTCGCAGCGCTAACGCTTATATTATCCACATCAATTTTAAGCTAAGTCCCTAATACGCTTCATTTAATCGCTATGCAGCCTTAGGATTACTCCGCGTTCTTACCCTATATATACGAGCATGCCATGCGCGCAGTTCAATTACTTATCCCTGTACTTTTCAGCGTGCTTTTTTCTTCGCCGCTGCTTGCTGCGTATGATACTGGCGGTACGCCATCCACCAAACCGCTCGAAATTATCAAAATCACACCTGAAGGCGATGATGTCCCGGCAGGCAAACAAATTGTTGTGCAATTTAACCGTCCCGTTGTGCCAATTGGCAAAATGGAACGCGCATCATCCGACATCCCCATTATCATCACACCCGCACTAACCTGTGAATGGCGATGGATAAATACATCCGCGCTTGCATGCAATTTATCCGATAAAGCACCGCTGCAAAGCGCAACCCATTATACCATGGAGGTAAAGCCCGGCATCAAGGCTGAAGACGGCACGACAATTGAAAAAACAGTCGAACATCGTTTTATCACTGACCGCCCCGACATCCGTTACAAGGAATTCCATCAATGGAAATCACCCAGCCTTCCTGTAGTGCGCTTGGTATTTAACCAGCCCGTCGATCAGGAGAGCGTTGCTGCACATGTATATATGGAGGTGGGCGATGCAGCCAAACGTGTAAGCTTAAAGGCATCGCCAGATCCAGAAGACCATGACCAGCCTACTATTATGCCCATTCCGGGCGAAAAAGCTGCGCTGGTATTCAAAAAAACAGAAGCGAAAAAGAGTGATGATGATTTGCGCAAAAGCGGCGGACGCGAAGCGCGACGCATCTGGCTCGTGCAACCGGAAAAAGAATTGGGGTTAGACCAGCATGTAAATTTGAAACTGGAACCGGGGTTAATCTCTGCACTAGGCCCGGAACCCGGTGTTACGGCAAGCGATGTGGTGCAGTTTGATACCTATCCTGAATTCAAATTCCTTGGCATTCGCTGCATGAATAATGCGGGCGAAGCGTTATTCTTTGAACCCGGACAATCACCAGATGGCAAATGCAATCCCATGCAAATCGTCAATCTTTCCTTCTCGGTTCCTGTTGACCGCGACAAGATGGGCAAGATGCTGGCCTTCACGCCGCCTGTTGGCGGCTGGCGACAAACCGCAGAAGAGGATAGCGAGGAAGGCGACGCAGCGCCCGATACTTCTGGAACGATTGGGTATCAATTCCGCCGCCCACACAGCAAAGACAAAACCTACGACATCTGGTTGCCGCCCGGTTTGAAGGCCGCGCAGGAATATACTGTTAAAACACGCTTGGAAACATTGTACTTCTTCCAACGTATCGGACATTGGCTGCTTGCACTATTCGGCCAATCGAATGTCATGGATGTGAAAGATATTTTTGGCCGCCCGCTTACATCAGCCATCGCATCAAAATTTACAACCGATCATCGCAACCCGAATTACGTATTGGATTACAGTGATGCTGTTTTGGAAAAAGGCGTTGATAGCGAAGTACCACTCTATATCAATAACATTACCAACTATGCCCTTTCCTATCGTCGCCTAACCAATAAGGGCGCAGAAGCAAATCTAAGTTTCAATAAGAACACGCCGGAAGTAAAAGATATTCAGTTTGCTACCCCGCTGGGCGTTCGTGAAATGCTGGGCGGTAAAAGCGGTGCAATGTTTGGTTATCTGACCACTACGCCGTCTCTCGGCGGAACGCCGCCACGTTTGTTTGCCGAAGTCACCCCGTTTCAAGTGCATTTTAAATTCGGGCATTTTGCATCACTTGCTTGGGTCACCAGCCTTGCTACGGGTGAACCGATTGTTGGCGCAAAGCTAAGTATGTACCAAGATGCATTTACAACGCTGGATGTCGCCAAAACCCTTGCCAGTAAAGGCATAACCGATGCCAACGGCGTTGCATTATTGCCGGGCACCGACAGCCTTGATCCGGATTTATCGTTAAGTGAACGCTATCAGGATGAAGAAAAGCGCTTTTTTCTAAAAGTTGAAAAAGATGATGAGATGGCATTATTGCCCATCTCCCCACGTTTTGCAATTAACAACTACCGTTCATCTGGCAGCGAGGATATTTGGCCTTCGAACAAACAGCGCTATGGACACATGCGCGCATGGGGCACGACTGCACAGGGGATTTACCGTGCAGGCGATACCATTCAATACAAAATATTTGTGCGTAATCAGGATAATGACCGTTTTATTCCTCCGCCAACCAAAAGCTATCATCTTCGGGTCATCGACCCGATGGGCAAGATTGTGCATGATGTAAAGGATATTACGCTTTCAGCGTTTGGCGGCACAGATGGCTCCTTCACGGTTCCAAAGGAAGGCGCAGTGGGCTGGTATAAATTCAAACTAAGCGCGAGCTTTATTCCGGGTAGCGATGAACCTATTCCCGAAGATGAAGAAGCATCAGCAGATATTGATGATGGTAAGTCATGGGTGCCCATGCGGGTGCTAGTGAGCGATTTTACGCCCGCATCATTCAAGGTTAGAAACCAGTTAAACGGCGATTTATTCCACAGCGATGACAAGGTGGAAGTCACCACGCATGCTGAATTGCATTCTGGTGGCGCATATACCGATGCATCCGCGCGCATCACCGCCATTTTGGATAGCAGTGCGTTTACATCCAAAAACCCGACCGCCAAGGATTTCCAATTCGATAGCTATGAAAACGAAGTAACGACGCAGCAATTATTCCAGAAAATTGACAAGGTCGGTGATAAAGGTGAACTAAACCTCGACTTCTCTGCCGGCAAACCAAAAATTGTCTATGGCAAGCTAATGGTGGAAAGCGCGGTTGCGGATGACCGCGGCAAATATGTTTCCGGCCAAGCCCATGCGGATTATATCGGTGTTGACAGGCTCGTTGGTTTGAAATCAACCGAATGGCTTTATACCGTTGGCAAACCTGCAAACGTCCAATACATCGTTGTAGATGATCATGGCAATCCGATTAAAGGAACCAAAGTTGATATCGTCATTGAATATAAAGTCACGAAGGCCGCGCGTGTAAAGGGCGCCGGGAACGCCTATCTGACTGAATATCATACCGATTGGGAAAAGGCGGGTGCGTGTGATGGCACATCATCAAATGACGCCCTCAGCTGCACGTTTACGCCTGCAAAAGCCGGGATTTATCGTGTTGTCGCAAAAATTAAAGACAGCAAGGGTAATGACCATGCAACAACACTCAATACCTACGCAACCGGAAGTGATTATGTGGTGTGGGATGATGAAAATGACAGTAGCCTAACCATCGTTCCACAAAGCACGAATTATAAAGTGGGCGATACCGCACGTTATCTTATTAAAAATCCGTATCCTGGCGCAAAGGCGTTGGTGACGATTGAACGCTACGGCGTGATTGAACATTTCGTACAAACCCTAGATGGTTCAACACCAATCATTGAGTTCAAAATTAAACCGGATTATTTGCCGGGCTTTTATCTTTCGGTCGTGGTCATGTCACCGCGCGTTGAAAAACCGCTGGGCGAAGGTCAGGTGGATTTGGGCAAACCAACCTTCCGCATGGGTTACATCACTGTGCCAGTAAAAGATCCTTATAAGGAAATGGCGATTACTGCCAAAACCGATAAGGATGTTTATAAGCCACGTGACAAAGTCACCCTCACGCTTCATGCCGAACCGCGCATGAAAGACAAGAAAGAACCCGTTGAACTAACCGTTGCCGTGCTTGATGAATCTGTGTTCGATTTGATTGCGGGCGGCAAAGAATATTTCGACCCCTATGATGGTTTTTATAAGTTAGAGAGCCTTGATTTGCGCAATTACAGCATCCTCACGCGGCTTGTGGGTCGCCAAAAATTTGAGAAAAAAGGCGCAAACCCCGGCGGCGATGGCGGCAATGATTTAAGCATGCGCTCCGTCTTCAAATTCATAAGCTATTGGAACGGGCAGCTTGTTACCGATAAAGATGGCAATGCAACGGTGAGCTTTGATGCTCCCGATAATCTGACAGGTTGGCGCGTTCTGGCAATTGCCACCACGCCAACTGACCGTTTTGGTTTGAGTGATGCAAATTTCAAGGTCAACCGCCCAACCGAAATCCGCCCTGTTATGCCAAACCAGTTGATGGAGGGTGATAATTTCAACGCAGGCTTTAGCGTAATGAACCGCACCGATAAGGAACGTACGATTGATGTTCGTATTCATGTTGATGGCGCGTTGGATACAGAAAAACCAGTGGAAGATTTAATAAAGAAAGTAACGCTGGGCCCATATAAACGCACAACCGTGTTTATGCCTATTCAGGCATCCATCTTGCCGCAATACCGCGATAAACCCTTTGGCAATCTAATCTTCTCGGTTAATGCTGGCGACACATCAGACAGCGATGGTATTGTGCACGAAGTACGCGTCAATAAGCGCCGCAGCCTTGATGTCGCTGCAAATTACGGCACAACGATACAAGACACCGCCGAAGAACACATCGATTTCCCGAAAGGTATTTTGACAGATACGGGAAGTGTTTCGGTCGTAGCATCACCCACCGTTATCGGCAACATCTCTGGCGCTTTTAGCTATATGCGTGACTATCCTTATCTGTGCTGGGAACAGAAGTTGAGTAAGGCGGTTATGGCTTCGCACTACAAGAATTTGAAAGCCTATTTACCTGACACACTAAAATGGGATAGCAGCGCCGAATTACCGCAAACAACGCTTGATCAAGCCGCAAGTTTCCAAGCACCCAACGGTGGTATGGCGTATTTTCAAGCGAATGATGAGTACGTTGACCCTTATTTAAGTGCCTATACGGCTATTGCATTTAATTGGCTGCGCAAGAGTGGCTATACCATTCCAGAGCAGGTTGAAAACAAGTTGCACACTTACTTAAGCAACCTACTGAAAAATAACGCCGTGCCTGATTTCTATTCTGAAGGAATGACATCAACGGTTCGTGCGGTTGCATTGGCAGCGTTGGCGCAGCGGGGCAAAGCCGATTTGGCAGATTTGCAGCGTTACCAGCCCCATGCCAAGAAAATGTCGCTGTTCGGTAAGAGCTATTTCTTGCAAGCAGCTTTGGCCATTAAAGGCGGTATGCAATACGCGCCTGATGTTGCGAAAATGATATTAGCGGCATCGAACGAGACCGGCGGCAAATATATATTCAGTGAAACATGGGATGATAGCTATACGCGTATCCTCGCCTCCCCGCTTCGTGAAAACTGTGCAGTCTTAGATGCTTTTACCGCCTTTGGAGAAACCAAGGAAGGCGAAGGGTTAGTGGGCGATGTGCCATTCAAACTTGTACGCACGATTACCCAAGACCGCAAAAACCGTGACCATTGGGAAAACACGCAGGAGAATATGTTCTGCATGAATGCGCTCATCGACTTTGCGCGCGTTTATGAAAAGGACGCGCCGCAATTTACTGTTGCTGCGTCCCTTGATAATGAAGCCATGGGCACAGCGACGTTTAAGGATGTGCGCGATGCCGCGGCAACGCTGGAGCGCCCGATTAAACCCGGCGATGATGGCCGCAAAGCAACGCTGAAAATTGAGCGCAATGGAACAGGGCGTTTATATTATGCAACACGCCTTGCCTATGCACTACCGATGGAAATGAGTAAACCCGCGAATGCCGGCATTGAAATCACCCGTGAATATAGTGTGGAGCGAAATGGCAAATGGGAATTACTTAAATCGCCTGCCATTATCAAACGCGGTGAGCTGGTACGGGTTGACCTATATATATCCGTGCCTGCAGCGCGTAATTTCGTGGTTGTTGATGATACCGTACCTGGCGGTTTGGAACCCGTAAACCGTGATCTTGCAACTGCATCGGAAGTAGATGCAAAGAAAGCAGACTTTAAAGCATCCGGCGGTTCATTCTGGTTTAAATATTCCGACTGGATTGATTTTGGTGTTAGCCGCTGGAGCTTCTACCATCAGGAAATCCGCCATGACAGCGTACGCTTCTATTCCGATTATCTGGACGCAGGAAACTATCACCTCTCATACGCCGCGCAAGCGATAGCAACGGGCACTTTCAGCGCACTACCTGCCTTTGCTTCGGAAATGTACGACCCGGATGTGTATGGAAAAACCGAAGGCCTCAGTTTGAATGTGAGTGAGCAGGAAGAAACCAAACCATAGGCTGGTCATGCCAAAGCTAAAACGCATCACACTATATATATTGCGCGGCTTGGCGCTTTGCGTTGTCTTGCTCATCATCAAAACTGTATTGGATGTGCAAACGCCGAGCTTATCGCTGCGCAATCTCTCCGCCGATGCGGGGCGGTTTCAGGTGCACGACAGAAACGGCGTGCCTATGGGGATATCATACCAAAACGCATACAACACATCGCAAATTCTGGCGCTACATGATATTCCCGAAACCTTGCGGCAAGCATTTGTTACATCCGAAGACAGGCATTTTTTTGAACATCATGGTGTTGATTGGAATGCGCGAATGCAGGCCATCTGGCAAAATATTCGTGCGCGCAAAGCTGTGCGCGGCGCCAGCACAATTACCGAACAAGTTGTGCGTATTATTCACCCTCGTCCGCGTACCATCTGGTCTCGCTGGGTCGAAGGATTTGAAGCCATGCTACTCGAAGCCAGTTCAAGCAAAGGCGACATACTGGAATTTTACTTAAATCAGGTTCCATACGCTGCCAACCGCCGCGGCATTGCGCAAGCTGCGCGCTATTATTTCAACCGCGATATAGATACACTAACCCACAAAGAAATGCTTGCCCTTGCCGTGTTACCACGCGCGCCATCCACGCTGGATTTATACAGAAGTCAGGAAACAATTGAACCCGGCATCGCGCGTTTGGCTGATGCCATGCAAAACCGTAATGAAATAACCAGTGATGCCGCAGCGCAGATTAAAGCCACACGTATGACCTTGGAACAAGCGCTGCCTCCACTTAATTCCACACATTTTATCAACTATATCCGCGAAACCATCCCCTACCGCGTCAGTGATAACGGAAAACTGACCACAACCTTGGATAGCACAATACAAAGCCGCGCGCAAAGCCTGCTGGAAGAACGCTTAAAAGCTTTGTCACGCAAGCATGTGCAACACGGCGCAGCAATGGTGGTTGACCACACCACAGGCGAAATTTTGGCATGGGTTGTGGGCAGTGGACCAAACACTACAACCGGACAAGACATTGATGCTGTACGCGTACCGCGCCAGCCGGGTTCATCAATGAAGCCGTTTTTATATGCGCTTGCGCTTGATATGGGCTGGTCACCTGCAACTGAATTGGATGATGCGCCAATGGCAGAAGCGATTGGGACAGGCCTACATGACTTTCATAATTACAGCCGTACATTTTATGGAAAAATTTCATTGCGCGAAGCACTTGGCAACTCACTCAACATTCCTGCGCTGGAAACCATCGGCTTTGTTACGCCTTCGCGTTATCTTGATACGCTTCACGCGTTGCATTTCGAAAGCCTGACACAGCCTGTTGAATTTTATAAGGAAGGATTGGCCTTGGGTAATGGCGAAGTTACCTTATATGAAATGATGCAAGCATATGCGGCTATTGCCAATCGCGGTATCTTCCGCCCGCTTACGCCCCTTCCCCAACCACCCTTTGCGCGTGAAAACAAGCGTATTTATTCACCCGAAGCCACTTCACTGATTGGAAATATTTTATCCGACCCCTTTGCTCGGCGGCGAGAGTTCGGCTCCGGCAGTGTGTTGAATTTACCCGTACAAACCGCCGTAAAAACAGGCACATCATCTGATTACCGCGATGCCTGGGTGTTTGGATTTAATTCGCGTTTTCTGGTGGGTGTCTGGATTGGTAATCTTGATCAAACGCCGATGGATGGCGTGACTGGTTCAACTGGCCCAGCTCTAGTCATGCGCGGAATTTTTGCAGGACTGAATGAACACACAAAAGCTTCACCATTGTATTTAAGCCCCAAACTGGTGCGCAAGGAAATCTGCGCAGCAGGTGATGCCTTATCTAAAGGCACATCATGCTACCCGCATACCGAATATTTTATAGCGGGTTCTGAACCTGCCAATCAACATCACGCGCCCACAGCAAAAGGCATTAACGTGGTACGGCCAACCGAAGGGCTGCAAATCGCATATGACCCACGCATCAAACCCGAACAACAGGCTTTTGAATTTGTAAGCGACGGCGCATCGCCAAATAACAGTGTGGAATGGTTGCTAAACGGTAAGTCATTAGCGACCACAAGGAACGGACGATTTTTATGGCCGGTTGAACGTGGTACATACACACTTCAAGCACGTGAAACAGATACCAGCAACACGACGTTTTCCATCGACTTAGTCCATTTTCAAGTCAAATAAATGTATAATCTTATGCAAGAAACGTCACATAGTGAGGAAGTCACTATAGGAAGGCGGGGCGACTTTTTTATTACGATTTATGAAATGTCTTAATATCCAGGCGTTTAGATGTAATAATTACTATGCTTTTGGCGCGTTAATCCCTATTAATCTAGTTGACAATCAATGCTTTCAACCTTAAATTCATCCCATACTTTGAAACAGTATCGCGGGATTTGAGGGCTTGCTTGCAACCGCGTTATCAAGTGCTAAAGCGCTATAGCTGGAGGGATTTTGTGAACCCTCTTATTTGAAAATGCAGTTTGTGAAACGCCTTTTCAAGCTCAGCTGTAGTCCCTCCAAATAACATTCTGGGTTTCATTCGCCCAAAGGGTTTCATTTGCCCATGTTGTTTGTGAGATGTGATGTACAGCATGGGCGTCATCTTTTCCTTTAGATAACCCCACATCCATTTAATGCGCCAAGTTGCGCTGCATGGTGATGTTATGTTTGTGCATCAAACATAATTTTAATTTTTTGTGGAAGCGTTATGAGTGTACTAAACAACTTAAAAAAATCATTCAACCCATCGAACCTACACGGCGTATGGTCGCATGGCGCAGCAAGCTCTGTATTCAAAGAGGCTCCCGGTACTTTGGTGATTGCCAAAGACGGTCATATTCCTTTTATTTTAAGCAAGTTGCTTTCACGCGAAATTCGATTTGAAGGCAATGTTCAAATTGCCGAAGATGTAACAATCCGCCGCAAATCTTTTGTAAGCGGTACCGCGCAACATCCCAGCATTTTGAAAAGCAAATCCATGGTTATGGATTATTGCGAAATTGAAGGTAGCGTTTTGGAAGAAGGCGCAGGCTTTGCACATGGCGGCATTTCCAAATATGCGACATGGGGCGCATGGTCGTTTGCTAATATTGAACCGATTTTAAATGGCACACCCGATGCGCGCATCACTGTTCAACCCGGCGCGTATATCGGCCCTGGCGTAAACGTGCCAAAGGGCGCGGAAATTCATGCCAATAATTATTACATCGGCAATCCGGTAAAGATTTTTCCTACTGTTCTGCTTGACCAAACAACATTAGAACCGCTTCAAGGCTGGGATGCGTATTACGCAGGAACTGCCGGAAAAAATGGCTCGAAAGATATCGTGTTCCGCCCGATTACATTAAGTGATGAACAGCTTGATGTAATTGACGCGCAGACTGCAAAACTTGCAACGCTTGATAAAGGCAGCGAGGAATACGAAGCCATCAAAGATACATTGGTCACAACATTGAAGCGTGTGTGGCGTCTTGGCTCCCGCCCGCGTCATTTACCGCCATTCAGCAATCAAGATGTCACCACCTTAATTGAAATTGGCGCCAAACAGTGGATCAAGGATCAAAACCGCAGCCTGTTCCACAGCCCCACCCTTTCCAACTGGCTATGGTTTTATCACCAGACCCAACACCTCAAACAAGTTTCATATCAGCAGGAAGCTGCAAAACAATTCGGCGATATTGTTTGGCATAATGCGCCGTTGCAGTCCGAAATTCTGCACCTTGACCGCGCACATCGCATTCTGGTTGCAACCGGTAATCACGATACGCAAGATTTACAAAATCTGATTAAAGCAAAGCTGTTTTTGCTTGGCGCCTATGAACCTAAAGCGAATGAAGATGCGGCATTGAATAACGCCTTTTTGAATGCCAACGCCATTATTGCAGATACACAAAGCGCGTTAAACACAATCACCCACGATGTAAATCTCATTGTGCATCGCAACGCCATTATCGATCAGGCATTAAAGCCAGTAAATATTGCTGACTCCGTTTCGTTTGTAGCGACTGCACAAGAACGTGCACTGTTAAGCGAACGCCTTGGTCAATTCGCAGCACTTTATCAGCATGTTCCAGAAGCTGCGAAAGTGATTAAGGTGAAGGAAGATCCAAACCGCATCCTTAGCGAGCGTGAAGTTCCATCATGGATCCAGGTACTTAACCCCAAACGTACAAACTTTGTAACCTTGGCTGATGGCCCGAAAGTACGCAGCTTTGCTGGGCACGTTCCCGTGGTTTATGACGGTGCAACATTGGTTGGCAATGTTGACCTCAGCGGGGCGGTGCATATCGGTTTTGATGTAACCGTTATTAACGGCAGCTTGGCTTCCGAACAATCGGCTGCGCCGTTTACTGCCTATGGTCATGTCATTTTGGATAACGTGATTGGTCATACCGCTACCAAAGAACGTCATCCCGCTTTAATTGATGGCCGCGTTGCGCCAATCATCATTAAAGATAGCCATCTTCACGGCGCAGAAGTTGAAGGATCCACCTTTGCCGAAAAGACATTGCTATCCGATGAAGGCGTTATCCGCGGCGTTGTCGCCAATGGCGCGATGAATATTGGACAAAGCTTTGTACGGGATTCCAATAGCATCGTATTCGAAGGCGGTAGCCCAAGTAATGATGCATTCAGCAAAGGTGATGCCGCAGCTTATAAGGCATGGTGGGATCAAAGCGAATTTAAAGGCCTGCCATTTGAGCAAGACGCAGTGAAGCGTAAAATCGTTGAAATCTATGGCGAACGTCGCGCGGATGCAAAAGCTGCGCTGGCTGAAAAAACGGATAAATACGGCCCATTATATAATGTCTCCGCACAATTACAGGCTGCTGTACTTAATCTGAAGAATGGTGTGCATATCCTTAGAGCATTAGGTGATGTCCGTAATGCCGAAGAGCTGTCTTTATATATGGAAGGCATTCAATATCAAATCGGCGATCGCGATACGCTTTCGGTTGGCGCATCTGAACGCCTTGAAGCGAAAGGTCAGTTGACCCGCGCATCAAATGCGTTATCTGCCATTGCTGAACGCGGCAAAGTATTTGAAGTTCCAAACTGGGAAGAAAGCCAATCACCATACGCCTATTCACATGAAGATGGATTAAAGCTCGCAAAAAGCACTCATCGCCCTGTAACGGCGAATGCGCAGCGCAATTTTGATCTTGCGGACCATCCATTGGTGACCGGTGAACACTATGCCGGCATCAAACATGCGATGACATCGGAAGATGCGCCGCGCCGTGGCCTACGCAAGACTGTTGAATTCCATCCTGAGCACATTAAGTTGATTGTGGAGCAGATCAACCATGTCCAAGGTATTATTTCGGCGTTGCGTGCGGAAGCGCTCAGCAAACCTCAATTAACAGCACAAAATCGCAGCGGTGTTGCAGCGCCGCGTTTAACAGTATAGTTATACCCATATAAGGAGAGCGCATATGAGCACAGTTTATGTTTTACACGAAAACGAACAATGGTTTGCACCCATCCGTAAAGTTCTGGATGAGCGCGGCATAAAGCATGCCAGCATTTTTCTTGATGGCGGCAGCATTGATTTAACGCAGCCCCCAGCGCCCGGTGTGTATTTCAACAAAACCAGCGCATCTTCCTATACCCGCAATCATCCTAATGCTCCGGATTATTCTGCGGCGATTTTAACGTGGCTTGAAGTAAATGGCGCCCGCATTATCAATCCATCCAGCGTATTACGTTTAGAAATCAGCAAGGCCGACCAATATGTACGCCTGCAAAAAGCCGGCATTAATGTGCCACGCGCCGTTGCATGTTTTGGCAAGGCCGATATCCTGGAAAAAGCCAAAACATTCAAAGCGCCATTCATCCTGAAACCAAACCGTGGCGGTAAGGGCATTGGCATCCAGCTCATTCAATCCCTCAAGGTTTTGGAAGATTATTTAAACCATCCTGAATATACCAGCTCCATGGATGACATCATGTTGCTGCAAGAATACATCAAAGCACCGCAGCCATTCATCCACCGCCTTGAATTCATTGGCAGCAAGTTTGTATACGCCGTAAAGGTGGATACCAGCCAAGGCTTTGAATTATGCCCCGCCGAAGCATGCCGCATCGACACCCCTGCCCCCGCTGGCGAAGTCTGCATGACGACATCTGCGGGCAATTTGTTTGAAATCCAGAAGGATTTTAATGACCCGATTGTTGCAAAGCTTGAAACATTCCTTGCTGAAAATTCTATCAGCGTTGCAGGCGTTGAATTCATTCGTGATGCCTCTGGCAAAACCTATGTCTATGATATCAACACTAACACGAACTATAACCCACAAGCTGAAAAAGAAGCGGGCATCTTTGCCATTGAAAAGTTGGCGGATTATCTGGAAGCAGAACTGCGCAAAAGCGCCGAGCAATTAAAAGCTGCTTAGTGCACATACAACGTAATAAAAAGCCGCCTTTATCAGGCGGCTTTTTTTATTGCTGGTTATATCGTCGAGTTATTCACCGTGGCGATCTTGGGGTTGTTCCTGCAAGTCATCGTGCAAAATGCGTGATGCATTACCCTCGGGATCATCGAACTGCCCCGACTTCAACGACCAGTAAAACGCTGCCAACCCGATAAGGCCCAGTAACAGTGCCACTGGGATAAGGTAAAGCAAAATATCCATGGGATTACCTATCAATCTCTTATCTTCAACTGGTGCAAGCGAAGCGCGTTCAATATTACCAAAATCGAGGAGGATGACATCGCCAGTGCAGCAATTAATGGGGTAACATAACCCATAACCGCCAACGGAACAGCAAGAATGTTATATGCTAGCGCAAGGATAAAGTTCTGTTTAACCAACGCATTCGATTTTTTAGCAACGCATAAAGCGGCAAGAACCGGCTGAAGCCTGCTCCCCTGAAATACCATGGATGCAGCGTTTTGGGTGATATCCATCGCGGTAGAGGGCGACATGGATACAGTCGCGGCCGACAAAGCCGCCGCATCATTCAGCCCATCGCCCACATACAGAACCTTGTGACCGGATTTGATTAGTTCCTGGAGTGCATCATGTTTTGCTTTCGGGTTCATGCCGCCGCGAGCATCATCTATGTGTAACACTGAACCAATATGCTTTGCGACGGCCTCGCGGTCACCGGAGAACATGGCAATATGATACCCCTGCTTTTTTAAAGCGGTAATCACGCTAATCGCATCGGGGCGAAGCTCATCTTCGAATACAAAGCGCTGCGGCGGGTTTGTATTTTCCTGAAACCATATCTCCATCGCATCATCGGCTATTTTTGGTGCATGACAGAAAGCGCCCTGCCCCAAGCGCCAAAGATTGCCGTTTAGCGTTGCTTCCAGTCCTTGGCCAACGATTTCCTGCGCATCCAGCTCAAATAATGGCTGCGTATTATATTCAACCAAGGCACGTGCAAGTGGATGCTTACTGTATCGCGCAAGGCTCGCGGCTTTTTGTAGGATGTGCCGGTCAACATAACTGCCATTGGTCAGTGCAGGATGCCCCAGCGTCAAGGTGCCAGTCTTATCAAATAGAATGGTATCCACACTAGCCATGCGTTCCAACGCATCTGCAGATTTTACGAGCACCCCTTTACGGAAAAGAAAATTGCTAGCCAACACCTGCACTACAGGCACAGCCAAACCCAGTGCACATGGACATGTGATGATGAGGACACTAATCGCAATCAGTAATGCATGCGTCCATCCCGCCTGCATGATGAATAGCCATCCCAGAAACGATGCCAACGCCATGAAATGCACAAACGGGGTATAGGCACGGGCAATTTTATCCGCAAGACGGACATATTTGGCCTGCCCTTGTTCGGCCTTCTCCATCAAATGGATAATCTCAGACAATAATGTTTCATTACGCGCACCTGAAACTTTTACCGTAATCGGCGCAGAAAGATTAATCATACCCGCAAAAACAGACGCGCCAGGCTGTAAGGATTGCGGCAAGGTTTCACCAGTCAGCAAGGCTGTGTCGGCTTCGGACACGCCGCTGACGACCGAACCATCCGCCATGATTTTCTCGCCCGCTGCAACGAGCAGCGTCATGCCTTCGCTTATATCCTTCACGGGAATACGTTCTTGCAAACCGTTGCGCAACACGGTCGCTTCCCCTGACATCATAAGCAATAAGTCATGCGCAGCCGATCGGGCTTTGCCACGCGCGCGGATATCGAGATAACGCCCGATAAGCAGGAAGAACAGCAACATAACGCCAGAATCAAAATAGGCATGTTCGGCATGATTTCCGGTTTGCACGATACTCATGGCGCTAGACAGCACAACCGCCAAAGAAATCGGCACGTCCATATTGGTGTGCCCCTTGGACAACACATTCCAAGCCGATTTAAAGAATGGTTGTCCCGCAAACAACACCGCAGGCAATGCAATCATCGCAGAAATCCAGTGCATCACATCGCGGGTGGCAAACCCCATGGTGGTTTCATCGCTGCTCCACAACCCAACGGATAGGAGCATGATGTTACCTGTCGCAAACCCAGCTACTGCAAGGCACAATAACAGAAAGCGTTCTTCCTTCTTTTGCTCGTCGCTGTTTTTGGCTTCATCGCCTACAGCAAGGGTATATCCGTGCTCTAGTACTGGTTTCAGCAATTCCTTGAAACGGCCAGAATTACCCTTCCATGACAGTGCGAGACGTTTTTCTGTCACATTCACCCGCGCTTCCACATTCGGTTCTTTTGCGAGCAGATGTTCAATCATAAAGGCGCATGACGCACAGCGCATTCCGCCTACCAGCAAGCCCAGACGGTGCCCGCCATCAGGCGTATGAGTGATAAAGGACGAAAAATCAGGTACGACAATTACGGTTTCAGCCATGGACTGATTTTAATCCAAAGTGACGCGTTGACCAGCCTGATATGTAAGCTCGCCATATTTCACGGCAATTCGTGCTTCCCACAACCCTTTCAGCGGTACCGGCGTCTCACCAACATAGCTTCCAGGGGCATCTTCCTTCAATGCCAAAGTGATATCGTGACCGGCTTGCGTTGGCCGGATAAGCATGAACTGTACTTGTGCACGGATCAGTGGCTTATTGTTTTTATCCACTAATTTAAAATGGATATGGGCGTTTTGCGCCGGTTGCTTTTCGATCTTAAAATCGCTGGTCCAGCCAAGAGCGTCTTGCGCGCGCTGTTTTTCAATCGTACGGTTGTAAGCAAGACCGTTTTGATAAGCGTGGGTACTGACAACGCCTCTCTCCGTGCTTGTTGCAAGCCATGCAAAACCAGCCATCAACCCCGATAGCACTACAAAAAACGACACAAAAAACCATGGTATATACTTATCGATGGGTTTGCGGACAATGTCGGTCATATTACTGGGCCTTTCCGATAAACATGGTTTTGGTACGTGCTTCGCTACCATCGCTGGTACTGCGGATAACGAATTCGATGTCACGCCGGACTTCTTTTGAAGGCAATTCAGCTGCCACTGTTACCCTGAATTCTCCAACACTATCGGCCAAAACGCCAAGCTTTTCCGGTTCGACCTCTGTGGCCGCAAGGATTTTAATGGATTTGACATCTACGCCGTTCACGGAAAGCGCAAAAGTTTGGTCATGCAGATTCCGGTTCAAAATGTGTATCTTGTAGCTATTGCGCACTGAACCATCCGATAGGGTCACGAATAATGGATTGCGTTCATGAAGTACATTAAGGGTGAACGGCGCACGTCCCAGCAAGCTGTACAACATAATGGCACAGACGAGCGTCATCACACATACATAGTAAATCGTGCGTGGACGAAGAAGATGATTTTTCTCTTTGAATACTTCGCCCTTGCTGTGGCATGCGGCGCGTGCCTCTTGATTATTCGCGGTATCATAGCGGATAAGATTCCCCGGTAATCCAACCTTGTCCATGATATCGTTGCAGGCATCTATGCACAGGCCGCAAGCGATGCATTGGTATTGGAGACCATTGCGGATATCAATACCCACAGGACAAACCTGAACACACGCGTTGCAATCAACGCATGCGCCCCGATTATCCCAGCTATCGCCTTTTTTGTGACTACCGCGCGGCTCTCCGCGTTCCTTATCGTACGAAATGATAAGCGTACCGCGGTCGAACATGCCCGACTGGAAACGGGCATATGGGCACATATATGCGCAGACTTGTTCACGCGCAAAACCGGCCATGATGTATGTGGACGCTGTCAACGCATAAATCCAAATCTGGGTTTGCCATGGCACAGATAAATGGATGATCTGATCAATCAATGTAGGTGCATCGGTAAAATAGAGCGTCCAAGCGCCCCCAGTCGCCGCACCGATAACGATCCACAATATGTGCGTTACGACTTTACGCCAGATCTTGTTGAAGTTCCATTGTCCTTTATCCAGCCGTTGCCGTGCGACATGGTCGCCTTGGATAAAATGCTCAACTTTTACAAAAAGATCCGTCCACACCGTTTGCGGACAAGCATAGCCGCACCATACACGACCAAAAAGCGATGTTGCAAAGAACAAGAACAGTGCCGCTAATATCAGTATACCCGCAAAATAATAGACTTCCTGTGACCATATCTCGAACATAAAGAAATAGGCGCGACGCCCTTCCATATCGATCAGTATAGCCTGACTGGGAACATGTGGCCCGCGATCGAACCGAATAAAGGGCGTGAAGTAGTAAATTGCTAGCAACACTGCCATCACAGCCCATTTCAGGCGACGAAAGGTGCCGGTTATATCCTTTGGATAAATTCGGCGTGCCTTTTCAAAGAATTTAATCTTCGGGGCATCGGCTTCAGAAAGCGACTTATCAGTCATAACCTATCCTAGCTTTACTTCTCTCCACCGCCAAGCGAGTGCACGTAAATCGCAAGTGCCTTGATGGTATCATCGTCAAGTCTGCCTTCCCATGTTGGCATCACGCCGGCATGCGCATTGGTTACACTGGCAATAATCGACTTCTTATCGCCACCATAGAGCCAGATGGCATCATTCAGACGCGGCGCACCCTGGTTGCGATCCCCTCCTCCTGTTGCGCCGTGACATGCCACGCAGTTATCGGCAAATATTTTTGCGCCACGTGCGGTAGCTTCGTTGGTTTCTGCCGCGCTGCCCTTGTGCAATTGCTCCACATAACTGGCTACATCTTTTATCTCATCAGGCTTCAATACACCGTCCTTGCCGAAGGATGGCATCTGCGAGAACCGTGTATCCTTATGCGTGCTACGAATACCAACTTTAATACTGTGATAGATATCGTCCAGCTTGCCGCCCCACAACCAGTCATCATCATTCAAATTGGGATAACCGTTGCCGCCAGCCGCACCCGAACCATGGCATGCCGCGCAATTGGTTTTGAATGATGCCAAACCTGCCTGCCGTGCATATTCGAAAAGCTGAGGGTCGTTAGCAATATCCTGTAACGGCGTGGCAGCTAACTGCTCTGCAAATTTCCCTCGGATTGCCTGTAAATCCCTCTGATTGTCTGACAATTCCTGTTTGGTGCTCCAACCCAGAATACCCTTGGTGTTGGCGGCGATGGTTGGCCATGCAGGAAATAATATCCAGTAACCGATTGACCAAATGATACAGATGATGAATACCAGCAGCCACCAACGCGGCGCTGGGTTATTCAATTCCTTGATTCCATCCCATTCGTGCCCCGTAGTCTCCACACCGGAAAACTTGTCTTTTTCTGGCTTATTCTGTTCCGACATAACTTACTCCTTAAACGGGATCTGGGCACGTTCCTGCAACTTCGACTTGTTAGCGGGCCAATAAGCCCACACTGCAATCACAATGAACGATATAAAAAAGCCAAGCAGCGCAAGATGCGGTGCATTATCCATGAGCCAGGTCATTATGGTTTTGCTCCCTTATCCTTGATTTCCAAATCGGGGTTGTAAGTCTTAAAATCAACCAGCGTGCCAAGCATCTGCATGTAAGCGATCAACGCATCCATTTCGGTAACGCGGTCTTTTTGACCATCGAAATCGCGGTTGATAACCTTATTGCCGTAACGATCTGCCAGCCCTTTGGCATCACCATCGGGGTCGGCTTGAGCCAGTGCATCGTCATAGGCATGCTTGATGTGTTCATCCGTATAAGGGACGCCGGTGATACGCAGCGTTTCCATATTTTCATGAATGAGCTTCAAGCGTTCCTTAATGTCCGTATTGCGTAGGAAGGAATAGCGCGGCATAAGCGATTCCGGCACAACACTGCGTGGATTGATAAAATGCGCGACATGCCACTCATCGGAATATTTTCCGCCCACCCGCGCCAGATCAGGCCCGATGCGACGTGAACCCCATTGGAACGGATGATCGTACATACTTTCCGCAGCAAGGCTGTAATGGCCATAGCGTTCCACTTCGTCACGTAATGGGCGGATTTGCTGGGAATGGCACACATAGCACCCTTCCCGTACATATACATCTTGCCCTGCTAATTCCAGCGGGGTGTATGGGCGCATGCCTTCGACTTTTTCAATCGTCGTTTCAATACGAAACAACGGAATAATTTCAACCAATCCGCCAATTGCTACCATAATCACGATACCGACCAGAAGAACAAAGGAATTTTTTTCGAAGAATTCGTGCTTTTTGAACATAGTCTTATCCTTGCTTCACAGCGATGGGCTGAACGTCTTTAATTGTGCGATAGAGGTTGTAACTCATGATCAGCGCACCAAAGAGGAACATCACCCCGCCAACCAACCGCAGTACATAATATGGGAATAGCGCTCCCACCGTTTCGGAGAACGAGTACCTTAAGAAACCAAGTTCATTATATTCGCGCCACATCAGGCCTTGCATAATGCCCGCAATCCAGAGCGCAACAATGTAAAGCACAATACCTGTTGTTGCGATCCACAAATGGAGACGAACAAGATTCATGGAATACAAGCCAACTTTTTTCCATAATACGGGAACCAAGTGATAGATTGCGCCAAAGCTGATGAATGCAACCCAGCCCAATGCGCCCGAATGCACGTGACCAATCGTCCAATCGGTGTAATGCGAAAGCGCATTCACAGATTTGATCGACATGACGGGACCTTCAAAAGTACTCATGCCATAGAATGAAATGGCGATGACCATGAATTGCAGCACGGGGTCATCACGCAATTTATGCCATGCGCCTGACAGCGTCATGATGCCGTTGATCATACCGCCCCAGCTTGGCATCCACAGCATGATGGAAAAAGTCATGCCCAGTGTTTGCGCCCAATCTGGCAACGCGGTGTAATGCAAATGATGTGGGCCCGCCCAGATATAAATGAAGATGAGCGACCAGAAGTGTAGAATAGACAAACGGTATGAATACACCGGACGGTCCGCACGTTTTGGCACAAAGTAATACATCATGCCCAAGAAGCCCGCGGTCAAAAAGAAACCTACCGCATTATGGCCATACCACCACTGCACCAACGCACCCTGCACGCCAGAAAGCACAGGATAGCTTTTGGTGATTTGCCCCAGCGATACAGGAATGTTAATGTTGTTGAACAGATGTAACACTGCAACCGTTACAATGAATGCAAGATAGAACCAGTTCGCCACATAAATATGCGGCTCCTTGCGGTTCTTTAAAGTCATCATGAAGTTGACAAGATAAGCAACCCATACAACGGTCAGCCATAGATCAACATACCATTCAGGCTCTGCGTATTCTTTGCCTTGGGTAATACCCAGAACATAACCACTGGCAGCAAGTACAATAACCAGTTGATAGCCCCAAAACGTGAAGTCCGATAGCCAATCACTCCATAACCGTGTCCGACAGGTGCGTTGAACCACAAAATAGCTGGTGGCAAACAATATACAGCCGCCAAATGCGAAAATAACAGCCGATGTATGAACTGGACGAAGGCGGCCAAAATTGAGCCATGGCTCGATGTTCATCGTTTCCGGAAAGCATAATTGCGCAGCAATAAGGCAGCCTACCAGAAAGCCAACAATCCCCCAGAACATAGCGGCAATGGCAAATTTCTTTACAATCTCATCATTATACGAAACGGGAACAGTATTCATGATAAGCGTACTCCGGCTAGAATAAAAAGGGCAATGGAATTGGCAAGCGTCAAACCTTTACGGATGCCATTCATCCATTCGGGTTTTTTCGATGTGATATGGTTCTTAAAAATCGCCACTGCATTTAAAGCAGGCATGGTCGCCAGCGCGAAGAGCGCCATCCCTGCGCCGGCCATCCACCAATGCGGGGCAGATGCCGCGATTAAAACTGCCGATAATAATAAGCCGCATGGCAGAAACCCAAGGATGATACCCATCACATAACCCCGCCAGCCTTTTGGGTTCTTGCTTAAATCTGTGATCGTCGCCTGCATGGCACGTGGCAGTGAAGGCAGTTGTACGGTAAGCCCGGAAAACCCAAGGAATTGTAAAAAGAACAACATCCCTCCGATCGCTAACAGTGCGGCAGGCAAAATGTTGCCAAGCAATGGAACCGCATGTGCAGTTCGGTTGGCGAATAATGCAGCGATCACCCCTAAAAAGGCATAGGTTGTCATACGCCCCAAATGGTAAGGCAGTAACAACATACCTTTCAGTCGCTCAAGTTTATTTTCGGAAATGCTTGGCGTGAATGACATGATGAAGGGTCCACACATACCTGTGCAATGCGTGACACTACCCGCCAAGCCCGCCATAAACAGGCTTAACATCAATCCGCCTTGCTGCGTGATTTCATGATGACAAATGGTTGCGTCGGTCACAGGCACTCGTTATGAAGATTCTTCACGCCGAATATGCCCTATCTAGCTATAAAAATTCCTGTGACATAATGTCATCGTCCATAAGGACAGGCTATTGAATAAAGACTGAAATAGTACTGATTGTAGGATTACCTGATCGAACGGCACTTCTTAGGCATTACTACCTGCTTGCATACTAAGCCCTTCATGTCTGCTTTGACATAAGATGGTTCACTTCCATCCGGCACTGCAATACCGTTTAACGACCCACCAACGATCAATGTATTGCGATCTTTATGTCCCGGCCAATCATAGATGGATATATCCATATCGGCTATCGCTGCATTTGTAGAAATGCGCTTTGCGCACTTATCTGCATCATTTTTTGTAATTACATTCATAATGAACACGCCCCCACTGCTTAAAACAGCTTTTGCGGCTGCAAAAAACTTTTTTGCTCTGAACCCGGTAGGAACATTATTCATTGAATCAAAAACATCAACCACCACTGCATCAAATCGTTGGCGGGTTGTGCGAATATATGTCAGGCCATTTTCAGCAACACACATCACTTCTGCGGGCATATAAAAATAATCGCGCGCTATGGTAAAAGCGACCGGGTTGATGTCGACCACCGTAACTTTGCATCCACGGCGCATCAACATCGTGGCCAGTGTGCCTCCGCCGCAACCAATGATCAACACTCGTTTGGGTGCTTTCAACTGAACGCGCGTTTGAAGGATGATTTGTTGCATAACATGCACGTAGGCGCATACGCTGATACCGCGTGGCGTAGATTGGCTGTGAAAACACCCACTCTGATAATAGGACAACGTCCCATCCTTGCTGCGTGAGATGCGGATAATGCCGAACGGGGTCTTGAATTGTTTTAGCAGTGCCATCGTTGTTACCGCTACACCTTATGCCTGTTTATCAGGTGTAGGGGATTTGAATAGTCGTTTGTATATATATCCCAAGCCGATTGCGACACAACACCCCAAGGCAATTTCACCTGCGCGTAACAAAGCAAAATACATCTGCTCGGAATAAGTTACGGCTTGTCGCGCAGCATCCATCAGGATGATAACAGTTACCGGTGCCAACCGCCAATTGGCAGGATAATGCGCATAGGAAGTGACAAGGAAAATGGTCACGCCAACAGTTGCCAACATTGCAAAAAGACTGTACCCAAAAACGAGCAAGCACAGCAGCCCCATAAAGCATCCGACAAGCGTGTTGATAACGCGCGTCTTTACCAGTGTGGTAGCAGCTTGACTATCAGGATCACTGACTAACGCTACGCTAATAATTGCCCATACGGGATTGTCCACGCCAATCCACCGCAAGGTGAACCATGAAATCGTCGCACCGACGATGATGATTGAAAAATAAGCGATGGAAAGAGGTGCGAATCTGAACGGCGAACCAAGCATAGGGCATATATAAATGCCGCCATGCTTCTACTCAAACCCTATTTGCGCGCCGGCTTGCACTTCAGCTCTTTATAGCGTTTTCAGGAAAGCATAATTCATGCCGCGCACGCCATTCGGGTTTGACGTAATTAACAATCAAGCTGCGCCGAATGTCAGGAATCGGGCGTTTTTCGAACCCATGCCATGTATTTTCGCCCGGAATGAATACGACCGCGCTATTAAACGCGCTCGGCGCGCGGCCAACATGGTTCATGCTTTCATCATAAATATCTGTTCCTAAGGTATCAGCCAAATGCCCTTGGGTCAGATAAACCACCATTGTGAATATCTTCACGCCTATATCGGTGTGGGGCTCCAGCCAGAAGCCTTCCTTATCTTGACAATATTCAATACGCAGTGATGAACCTTGCAAATTAACCGCACATGTATTCTCTATTGCATTTACAACGCGCGGTGATTGAAACGCTGTTGCCACGTCACGACAAACCGGAAAGCACAGCTGCGCATCCCGATTAAAAAAATGCCGTGATGCGTTATGGCTATCGCGCTTGCCATATGTATCACTGATATCCGCTACTTCGAACGGCAATTGTGTCAGCTGCTGGGCCGAAAAGCATGGCAGCACATCGTTTAAAAACCAGTGCCGATAGGGTTGCTCATTTGCCTTGGCTGCGATTAATGCATCGGTGAAATGCCGTGCAGTAATATCCTGCTTCCCCTCACCGGGTTGAGCGCAAGAACAGGACTCTTTTTTCAGGGCTACGGTTGCCATACGCCTTCTCCCCTAGTTAAACATGCTGGCAATGCTTTTTACCGTCGCACTTAAATCATGACGACCATAATGCCTGTCCACAAAATCCTCATCGGTCACCCAATTCAACTGGATAGAACGGCGCACGCCTACGAACGGTTTATGGCCATGCCATGATGTATCGCTGCGACGAAACGCCAACAATGTTCCAGCCAGCGGCGCAATCTCGTCCGCATAATTATCTAAATTATGATCATCACGCAGTATGCGCAGCCGCCCTCCTTCGTGATCCCATGTTTCATTCATGTAAATCAGAATGGTGATGATTTTACTTTCCGTATCGGTATGAATGCGGCCATCTTTTTTTTGCATAAACCCGCGCACCGTTGCCACCAAAGGACGCTTTGTAATATCCACACCAAATTTATCTGAAAACATTTCTGCAACAACTGGCTGCTTGAACTCCTTGATTAATTGGTCGAATGATGGTCCATACACTGTTTTTTCGAGCGAAAAGCTTCCAGGTTGCTGTAAATCTGGAAAATCCCGTATGACATTCGCAATCGCTTCTTTGTTTACAAAATTGGGAACCGCTATGTGGTCGTACGGAATATGTTGCAAGGGAGTGCGCGCGAAAGCGTCTAGATTCAGCAATGATGACATGGACGATTTTCTCCAGCTAAAGACAGCAAGGGGAAAACCATGACATTTCTATAAACAGCTAAACCATGCGCAGAATGCCGCTGCGACAATTTGGCAAATTCGATATGAGCCTTATCTTTTCTGTCGCACTATCTCTTGCTAATCGATTAATCGACTGATAAGGGGCACATATCGCGCGGTGTTAGCGATGTGCGGTTATATGTTTGAAAACCTGGCGGAGCACGGAGTCAACCATCGGCTCCGTATCTTTATTGTATACACGAATGAACCTGTCTTCTGTCTCAGAGACATAATCAAGAACGATGTGTATGGCTGTGATTGGGTCGATATCCTTCATGGTCTTAGTATAATATATATTTGTTTTACAGTTATCATTATGATTTTTGCACTACGTGCGCACATTGCCAATTATTATGAATAAAAACTTATTCTGGCTGATTGCCTAGCTGCTGCTGAATTGGAGTGTTTGGCTTTAAAAGCCTTTCATTTTCAAATCTAAGTCCTTGTTCAGCTTGACTGACAAGCTGACCTTTTTTGGATGGATTATTAGCATCTGAGATAAAGTAAATAAGTATTCGCGATGGCTTAACAAAGACATCGCAGATATATATTGGAACGAATGGAAGCCCAAGCAAGTCTCTGAGTTGCTCCGGAGTTTCTTCCTTAAATTGAGCGGTCCCGAATAGCCAGATCCCTTCTTTTTGAAAATAGTATTTATCATAAAGTCTTATAAAGCGAGTTTCATTTTCAATGAATAGCTCTCGGCAATACTCCAGCGGCCTGGTAAATGGAGTTTGTGGCGCTCCACTTGCGCTATAGTCGGGATTGTTCCAGTAAGTCATGTTATGCTCTACTTTGGTTTGAAGTCTGCGCTATCTCTATATACCATATATTGTACTTGGCCAGTTGTACTGCGTCCGACGATAGACCTTGTTACTACGGAAGGATTGTTTATCCAATCTGGCAAAAAGTAAAAAGCTCTTTGGTCTAATAAGAACTCGTAAATCAATATGAGGACTAAAAGCCCCAGATACTCTAAAACTAATTTAATAGAGCCATCACCAAGCAAAGCCCTAAGCATGCTTTCGCTGCAGGGATATTTTAAGCTTCTGAGAGTTTCGTTTTGATTTTGGTGCTGCCTTACTCTCCAGCCCACATGATCTCGCAAGCTTTGCAACATCCCGCCGCCGCGTAAGTGTACTGGATTAGTCATGGAAAAACTTTCACCAAGGAGGTCTTAATACTACTTAAGCGATCTTGCCACACTTTCAAAAATTATTTGATGGGAATTATGATGGGCTAAGTTCAGTGAGAGTCAAAAAACTGAATCAAATCAATGATAACTGGCGGAGGGGATGAGATTCGAACTCACGAAACAGTTTCCCGTTTACACACTTTCCAGGCGTGCGCCTTCAACCACTCGGCCACCCCTCCGTACCAAACATTTGCCGCGCAACCTCGTGCTTGAAGTATTCGTCAGCTTCGCTGACATGTTTTTCATGCCAGCTTCGCTGACGGGGCACTCGGCCACCCATCCAATTTATTCAACTAAAAACAACAAAGCCTATAAATTGTCCTCCCAAGCCTTGGCGAAGGAGGACGGCACCGTTTTCAGAAGGCATCTAGTTAGCAGAGAATATTATAAGAGTGAATATCATTTGGAGGAGAATTTATTAATCCTCCTAAAACGCTGCAAATAAGCATATTTATTCGATATTCGACGTTTGGCCGCACAGTTCAACGCCGCGTGCAAAGTTGTTTTTCTGCCACATCAGCCGCACAAGGCATGAAATGTACATTTTGTCACATCGACCTTTGCATGAGTTTGTACGAATGGTTGGGCATCGATTGCTCCCTAACCACACTCAGGAAAACATCATGTCTCTATTAAAAACCTCTCTCGCTTCAACCGCAGTGCTTGCCATTGCGCTTGCTGCCGCACCTGCATTCGCTGCAACCCACAAAGCCCCTGCAAAGCCGGCTGTTTCCCCTGTTGATGCAGTTGCCACCAACCCTATCATCGAACCAAATGATGGCCTGCCGGCCTTCCGTCCGAAACAAGCGGGTGATTTCGGCATACGCCTTCGCGGTCTAGGCGTATTCACTGATGAAAGTGGTGAAATCACCAGCGCAGCTGGCGCGCCGCTTGGCCTTAACGCCGAAGTGTCTTCAGAGTTCGTTCCTGAAATTGACTTAACCTACTTCTTTACCAAGAACTTTGCTGCGGAACTGGTATTGGCAACAACCCAACACGAAGTGAATGCCGTTGCTGGCGCGACCCATGTTCCCGTTGGAACGGTTTGGTTATTGCCACCGACCCTAACCGTTCAATATCACCCCATGCCGGAAAGCCGCTTCAGCCCATATTTTGGCGCGGGCGTGAACTACACTATTTTCTATGGCGCAGATGCTGCGGGCGGAACCATTACGGAATCCAAGTATGAGAACAGCTTCGGCTACGCATTCCAGGCGGGTATGGACGTTGCGTTGCAAGGCAACTGGTCGCTTAACTTCGACGTTAAGAAAGTGTTCCTTGATACCAATGTTAAAGGAAACGGAACCGTTGGCCCGTGGAAAAGTAATGTTGATTTAAACCCCGTTCTGGTTGGCTTTGGTTTTGGCTACCGGTTCTAACAACATTCCCGTTCTATTATAAAATTAAGGCCGTATTTCTAATAGGAATACGGCCTTTTTTATTGGGAAAAAGGCCGTGCTTGTCAAAGCGGTTTCGCATGCTAAAAAGAATGCATGCAAAACAATACAGCCCCAAAAAATATGTCTCAAAATACCGTGTCATCCCCTTCCCTTCATACACTTGCCAATTCCATTCGTGTTCTTGCGATGGATGCAGTGGAAGCTGCCAAATCGGGGCACCCCGGCATGCCCATGGGCATGGCCGATGTCGCTGCCGTATTGTGGGGCAAGTTTTTAAAGTTTAATCCCAAAGATCCCACTTGGCCTGACCGCGACCGTTTCATTTTATCGGGCGGCCATGGTTCCATGCTTTTGTATGCCGTGAACTATCTCACGGGCTATGAAAAAATGACGCTGGATGAATTGAAAAATTTCCGTCAGCTTCACGCGATTACTGCTGGGCACCCAGAAGTCATGCCAAGCGCAGGCATTGAAATGACCACCGGCCCATTGGGTCAAGGCATTGCGACTTCGGTTGGCTATGCGATTGCAGAGCGATTGATGAATGCCCGTTTTGGCGATGAACTGGTCAACCACACCACCTATGTCATGTGCGGCGATGGCGATTTGATGGAAGGCATCAGCCACGAAGCTGGTTCACTTGCTGGCCACATGAAGCTCGGCAAACTCATTGTATTATATGACGATAACCTCATTTCCATCGATGGCGCGACATCCCTTGCCTTTACCGAAGATACGGCAAAGCGTTTTGAATCCTATGGTTGGCAAACCCTACGCTGCGACGGTCATGATCATGGCGCGATTGAAGCCGCGATTAGCGCTGCGCAGCGCGACCCGCGCCCAAGCATCATTTCATGCCGCACTATCATTGGCTTTGGCGCGCCGAAAAAATCGGGCACACATAGTGTGCATGGCTCCCCCCTTGGCGCGGAAGAAATTGCTGGCACACGGGAAAAACTTGGCTGGTCATCACCCGCATTTGTAGTTCCGGATGACGTATTGGGAGCATGGCGCAATTTTGGCACGCGGTGCCAAGCTGAATACCAAGCCTGGACAAAGCGCCATCAGGCATCCGCAAACCGCGCCGCATTCGATAGCGCGATAAAGGGCGATATTAATCAGGCCGCAAAAGATGCATTAAAGGCATTCAAGACAAAAGCAAAAGAAACCAAACCGACGCTAGCGACCCGCGTATGCTCTGGCAATACGCTGGAAGCATTGTTAGCCCATGTACCAGAACTGGTTGGCGGTTCCGCCGACTTAACGGGTTCGGTGAACACCTTTGTCAAAGGTTTTGGCAATATTTTGCCGGATTTCAAAGGCCGTTATATCCATTACGGCGTACGTGAACACGGCATGGCCGCAGCGATGAATGGTTTGGCGCTGCATGGCGGCATCATTCCTTACAGTGGCACGTTCCTGCAATTTGCGGATTATTCGCGCCCCGCCATTCGCCTTGGCGCGCTGATGAAACAGCAAGTCATTCATATTATGACGCACGACAGTATTGGGTTGGGCGAAGACGGTCCAACGCATCAACCGGTTGAACATCTGTCATCGCTTCGCGCTATTCCAAACCTTCTGACCATGCGTCCATGCGATAGTATTGAAACAGCGGAATGCTGGGAACTAGCCCTTGCGCATAAAACCGGCCCATCATTGCTTGCGCTGTGCCGGCAAAACTTGCCAACACTTCGCAGCGAAGCGGGCGACGAAAATTTGTCGGCCAAGGGAGCTTATATTCTGTGCGGTGATAGCGCAAAACGCCAAATCACGCTTATCTCCACAGGTTCGGAACTTTCAATTGCCGTTGCTGCCTATGATAAACTTAAATCTGCTGGCATTTCTGCGGTTGTTGTTTCGATGCCATGCATGGAAATCTTCAATCAGCAATCGGAAAGCTACCGTAATTCCGTGCTTGGCAGCGTTCCGCGCATTGCCATTGAAGCAGGTATTCGCATGAGTTGGGACAGATTTTTGCGCGCGCAAGATGCCTTTATTGGCATGAACAGCTTCGGGGAGTCAGCGCCAGCACCCCAGTTGTACAAGCATTTCGGCATTACCGATGATGCTATTGTCAGCACAGCCCATACTTTGCTTAAATAGCCGCTCAATTTAAAACTCAAGCTTTAAGGAATAAATGGTATGACCGTTCGCGTAGCTATTAATGGTTTTGGCCGTATCGGCCGTCTGGTGTTTCGTGCGATTTTTGAATCCGGCCGTAAAGATATTGAAGTCGTTGCCATCAACGATTTGGCCGATGCACAAACCAATGCCCATCTTTTGAAATATGATTCTGTGCATGGCCGCTTCCCCGGGGAAGTCACCGTTGCGGGCGATGTGATGACCGTAAACGGCAAGCCCGTGAAGGTTTTGAACGTAAAGGACCCCGCTGCGTTGCCATGGAAAGATCATCAAATTGATATCGCCTTGGAATGCTCGGGCATTTTCACAAAGCGCGCAGATGCAGCTAAACACATTGCAGCAGGCGCAAAAAAGGTGCTGATTTCGGCTCCCGCAGAAGAAGAAGATATTACGGTTGTCTATGGCGTGAACCATCATTTGCTGAAGCCGGAACATACTGTGGTTTCGAATGCTTCATGCACAACGAACTGTCTTGCTCCAGTTGTCCATGTGCTGCATCAAGCCATCGGTATTGAAAAAGGGTTCATGACCACCATCCACTCCTATACGGGCGATCAACGCACGGTCGATACCATGCACAAAGATTATGCACGTGCACGCGCCGCAGCCTTGAACATGATCCCGACATCTACTGGTGCTGCAAAGGCTGTGGGCAAGGTTCTGCCGGAATTGAAAGGCAAGCTGGACGGTACATCCATCCGCGTACCGACCGCCAACGTATCGGTTGTGGATTTCAAGTTCATCACCAAGAAGCCAACCACGGTAGAGGAAGTAAATAATGCTATTTCCAAAGCTGCCGCAGGTAGCTTGAAAGGTATTCTGGGTACCTATGATGTTCCGTTGGTATCAACCGACTTCAACCATGATCCCCACTCTTCCACTTTTGCCTTGCATGAAACCAAGGTGATTGAAGGCAATATGGTACGTATTCTTACATGGTACGATAATGAATGGGGCTTCTCCAACCGCATGGCAGATACCGCTGTTGCGATGCATAAGGTTGGATAGCTCTTGCACCGATCAACAAAAAAAGCCGCCTATCACTAGGCGGCTTTTTTTATATCTTTAGCAGGCTATTTGCAAACCATCTTGGTTCCATCAAACGCATAGGAACGGCCCTGTGCTTCACAATTGGGAACATCAATGCAAACATTTTTGCCATCGATGTAGGCAGCCTGCTGACGCTTTGGATCACACAGCACCAGTTTCCTGCACATGAATTTCTGGGTAGCGGTATCATACGCTATTGCCTCCCCCTTTTCATTGCATGCTGGAACTTTCTTGCATACAGTAGATCCATTTTCTGTTACAGGAGCTTCATCGAGTGCGCATTTGGTTTCCGCTGGAGGAGTTGCCGGAGGAGGAGTTGTTTCTGCCCATGCACTTGCACTACAGGTGATACCAAACACCATGATTGCAGCAATAAAAAAACCCGATAAGCGCACCATGTCCAACACCTGCCAAAAGAGAAAACTTCAATAAAACCAGTATATTTTTAAACGGTTAACAAAGTTCGAATAGCCAATTTTGACACAATTAAAACGGGATAACACACCCTTACTAGCTTTTAACCTTGTTCTTCCAACCCTTTAGCAATTTCGGCCAAATTCGCTGCAGCTTCGGCAAGACGCCGTTGGCGCAAATCTGCGTCCACATTCAGTTTTTTGAGTTTGCGGTTTGCTTCTTCGGCATGCTTTTTCCAATATTGGGTTTCTGCTTGTTGCTCGCGTAAATCGCGTTGCATTTTGGCAATCTGGAACTGCAATTGCACGACCTCTTTTTGCAAGGATGCAACCACACCGCCCCGAACTTGCACAACCTCATGGCGGCGGTCAGCAATAGCCGTTTGCAATACGTTCGAAAGATTCAGACCATCACTGTGCAACATAGTGCGTGCTGCACGTAATGCAGCTAGTGCCTCACCATCATGCCCACTATCAGCCAGTGCCAATACTTTACTTAGTTTGTCTAATGCGTTCGAACTCATACATAGCCCACTTATCAAAAATCCCGCATTTAACCGCGATCATTTCATGGATTGGCATCTACGCCGATGCATGAAACGTGAATCGCTGGTCCTGCTTCTGAATTAAAGCTGGATTTTCAGATTCGTGTCTAGGAAATGAACAAATCAGCCAAAGCAGATTTATTTGCCAAGCGCGAACTTCAATTCGCGCGCCTTTAATACACCCTGTAACTTGCCGATTTTTTCAATCAATTCAGGACCAACAGGCTGATCAACGGCAATCAACGCCAAAGCCTGATCGCCTGTGCGACCAAGGTTGAAGTTTGCGATATTAATCTTGTTATCACCAAGGAATGTACCCAAACGACCGATAAGACCTGGCTTATCTTCGTTACGCACATACAGCATTACGGGCGATGGCTCGACTTCCACGTTGAAATCACCAAGCGCTACAATACGTGGACGCTCCGCACCAATCAATGAACCGGCAATTTTGTATTTGCCTTGCTCGGTGGTCAAGGTGATGCGCAGCAAAGTTGGATAATCGCGATTTACTTCGCGCTTTGTTTCCGAAATCTGGATATTACGTTCACGTGCGACCACCGGCGCATTAATCATGTTCACGCTGTCCAATTGTGGACGAAGGATGGACATGAGAATAAGCGCGGTCATCGGCTTGGTATTCAGGCTTGCTGCATGACCTTCATAGTCAATCGCGATTTCCTTGATGCCAGTATCAATCACTTGACCACAATAGCTGCCAAGGAATTCCGCAAGGCGCATATAAGGGCGCAGCTTAACAGCATCTTCGGCTGACAGCGATGGCATATTCAGCGCGTTTACAACAGCGCCGCTGACCAGATAATCGGACATTTGCTCTGCAATTTGCAGGGCAACATTTTCCTGCGCTTCGGTGGTGGATGCGCCAAGATGCGGGGTACAAATAACCTTTTCATTGCCAAAGAAGATGTTTTCCTTGGCCGGTTCTACCGGAAATACGTCCAAGGCGGCGCCGGCGCAATGCCCGCTATCAATCGCAGCCTTAAGATCGGCCTCGTTCACAAGGCCGCCACGTGCGCAATTGATAATGCGGACACCCTTCTTGCACTTCGCCAAAGATTTTGCATCGATGATGTTTTTGGTGGATTCAGTTAACGGGGTATGCAGCGTGATGAAATCAGCGCGTGCGAACAACGCATCCAGCTCAACCTTTTCAACCCCCAAATCACGTGCGCGTTCTTCTGAGAGATAAGGGTCGAATGCAACCACTTTCATCTTGAGACCAACGCCGCGGTCAGCAACAATTGAACCGATGTTGCCACACCCAATCACGCCAAGGGTCTTGCCGAATAATTCCACACCCATAAAGCGGTTTTTTTCCCACTTTCCCGCATGGGTTGATGCATTCGCTGCTGGCAATTCACGCGCCAATGCAAACATCATCGCAATGGCGTGCTCTGCCGTGGTGATGGAGTTGCCAAATGGCGTATTCATAACAACCACACCGCGACCGGTTGCTTCTGGAATATCCACGTTATCAACGCCGATACCCGCGCGGCCAACCACTTTCAAACGCTTGGCGGTTGTTAAAATCGCCTTCGTCACCTTGGTTGCGGAGCGAATGGCAAGACCATCATAGTCGTTGATGATGGCGTTCAATTCATCAGGCTTCAGGCCTGTCTTTACATCGACATCTACGCCGCGTTCCTTGAAGATTTCAACAGCGCGGGGGGAAAGTTCATCCGAAATCAGTACCTTTGGTTTATTGGCGTTAGCAGTCATGAGAGCACCTGTGGTTTAAGATTGTGATTAATGTAGATTTAGATTTTCAGTTGTTTTGAAAAACAAAGAAAACTGCCGATGATTATCTGGCAGGTTCTTTAAGCAGCAGCGCGAAGTTCGGACTTAGCTGTGGCAAATGCCCAGTCAATCCATGGCAACAACGCCTGAATGTCGGATGTTTCAACAGTGCTGCCAACCCAAATGCGCAAGCCCGGAGGAGCATCACGGTATGAGTTCGCATCCAAAGCTGCTCCTTCTTTTTCAAGGAGGCCGTTGACACGTTTTGCGAAAGCTGCACGGCCTTCATCGTTCAACTTCAGATAATCAGGATCGGTAAATACAAAGCATACCGATGTGGTAGAGCGTGTTGCCGCATCCTGGGCAAGGAAATCAACCCATGGGGTGCGCTCAATCCAGTCGGCAAGAACTTTGTAATTGGCCCGATTGCGTTCAACCATGCCCTTTGCGCCGCCAATTGATTTAACCCAGTTCAGCGCATCCAGAACGTCCTCAACGCACATCATGGACGGGGTGTTAATCACTTCACCAGTAAAGAAGGCTTCGTTGATCTTACCCTTCTTGGTAATGCGGAAGATTTTTGGAATTGGCCAGCTTGGGGTGTATGTTTCAAGGCGCTTGATTGCGCGTGGGCTCATCACAACCATGCCATGCGCAGCTTCACTGCCCAGAACTTTTTGCCATGAATAAGTCACGACATCGAGCTTTTCCCATGGAAGCGGCATGGCATAAACCGCAGACGTCGCATCGCAAATGGTCAGTCCTTCGCGGCTGTCGCTAATCCAGTCAGCATTCGGAACTTTGACGCCAGAAGCAGTACCGTTCCATGTGAACACAATATCATGTGCAGGGTTAGCCTGCTTCATGTCCGGCAATTGGCCATAAGCAGGCACAAATTTGCGGGCATTTGGAATTTTCAATTCATCAATAATATCGACAACCCAGTCTTTGCCGAATGCTTCCCATGCGAATACATCAACTGGGCGCGCACCCAAAAGGTTCCACATGGCAAGTTCAACCGCGCCTGTATCGGAGGCAGCAGTGATAGCGATTTTATAATCTGCCGGTATGCCAAGCGTTTCGCGTGACAGGTCGATGATTTGCTGGAGTTTGACTTTCGCTTCTTTAGCGCGGTGCGAGCGACCTAATAATGCGCCCTTGATTGCATCGAATGTCCAACCTGGGCGCTTGGCGGTAGGCCCACAGGAAAACCCGGGGTTCTTTGGCTTTTGCGTCGGTTTATTAACATTCGTCATAGTAGTTTTATTCGTGTTCGTATTCGCCGTGTCTAACATTGTAGCTATTCCTTCCAGAATAGAAGCATTCCGTTGGGGGAATGTGACCCAATTCCTAGACTAACAAGCATTCGGACTATGAGTCAAACAGGAAACACAAAAAAAATCAAAAAAAAGAGGCCACCCGATTTTGCGCGGGCAGCCCCTTTAAAACTTAAATTATCTGACCGTGCGGCTTAGTCTTTTGGCTCGGCCGGTGGGCGCGCGGTACGTTCCTGCAAGGTTTTAAGGAATGCATCAAAGTCGCCGCCGCTCTTCTGGATAACGGCTGAGAATTCGGAACGCTGGGTAACGGTCATGCTGACGCCTTCAACAATTACGTCAATTACCTGTTGTCTGCCACCTTTATTGCGCACGCGCCAGTCAACCTTTACAGCGGGCGCTGATTGGTTTGGCTTGATAATAAGGCCTGATACATAGGTATCACGGTCATCTTCTGCCTTGGCATCGGTTACTTTCCATGTTTCACCATGATAAAGGCTGAAGCGATCGGAATAGATTTGAACCACCAGCTTTTCGAATAGCTTCAAATATTCCTGACGCTGCGCTGCCGATGCCGATTTCCAGACCGATGGGCCAAGGGCAAATTTGCCAAGCAAATCCAAATCGAAATCATTCACCAGCATGTCGTGGAATGTTTTAGCGGCGGCTTCTGGGGTTATGCTTTTGTCAGCCAAAGTTGATATGGCTTTGTCACCAAGGTTTTGAATGAATTTGCGGGCAGCATCGGCTTGGTCAGCGCGGGCTTCACCGCCAAAACTTAGAATTGCAATCAAGCCTGCAACCAAGGTTAGAAAAAACGCGCGGCGGGAAAATGATTTTAACAGAACCATGATTTCAGAACTCCTCAGGGAGATTTCGTAGTGGGAAAAGAAGTGTGCTTTGAATAGCATGGCAAACTGGCTTTTACTAGAGAGCGCATGGAAATTATAAGAAAAATAATGGTAAAAAATTACGGCCCCGCCATGTCAGGCGTGTGGCAAGTAAAGGCTACCCACATATATATCTATACATTAAAGCGGAAATGGCAGATATCGCCATCATTCATAATGTAATCTTTACCTTCCATACGCAGTTTTCCTGCATCGCGGCATGCGGCTTCCCCGCCCAGCTTTACAAAGCTCTCATAGTCAATCACTTCGGCCTTGATAAAACCTTTTTCGAAATCGGTATGAATCACGCCTGCGGCCTGCGGCGCTTTGGAATTACGCTTCAATGTCCATGCGTGGGTTTCTTTTGGCCCCACCGTAAAGAACGTAATCAGATTAAGCAGCGCATAGCCCGCACGAATAATCCGGTTCAGACCGGGTTCAGTTAACCCCATACTGCCTAGATATTCTTTCTTTTCTTCATCGCTGCCCAATTGTGCAACTTCTGCTTCAATTGCTGCCGAAATAACAACCGCTTGCGTTTTTTCATTTTTTGCGCGTTCAAATACTTTGGCAGAATGCGCATTGCCGTTGGCCGCAGCACTTTCTTCCACATTGCAGACATATAATACGGGCTTTGCGGTAATCAGTTGCAGATTACGGAAATGCGGTTCTTGCGCTGCCGTTAATGTGCCAAGCATTTTACGTGCAGGTTCACCGGCTTGTAACAACTTCAATGCGGCTTCCATCACTTCCTGTGCAGTTTTGGCTTCCATATCGCCGCCTTTGGCTTTCTTGGCGATGGCCGTTAAACGCTTTTCCAGATTATCCATATCGGAAATCATCAATTCGGTATCAACCGTTTCAGCATCGCGGATTGGATCCACCGAACCTTCCACATGGGTGATATCGCCATCTTCAAAACAACGAAGCACATGGATGATCGCATCCACTTCACGGATATTACCAAGAAACTGATTGCCCAGCCCTTCGCCCTTGCTTGCGCCGCGTACTAATCCGGCGATGTCCACAAATTCCAACTGGGTTGGAACAACCTTCACCGAAGCTGCAATTTTTGCCAGCTGCTCCATGCGTTCATCGGGAACGGATACACGGCCCGTATTGGGTTCGATCGTGCAGAAAGGGTAATTCGCTGCTTGAGCTGCTTGCGTACTGGTCAGCGCGTTAAACAAGGTGGACTTTCCGACATTCGGCAATCCAACAATTCCACAATTAAAACCCATAACTACTCCAATACGTTATCGTGGGCGGCAGCATAATTAATCAACAGTTAAAAGCAATCTGCTAAATTGATTTTTTATTAAATAATTAAACATGGCAATAACTCCGCCCTTTAACATCCCAACAGCTGCTAGCGCCCCAACTGGCGTTGTACATCATGTTGCCACCGCTTCCAGAGTTTATGCTCCTACATTCGATTGCTGCGCAACCTGTATGCGGAAATTCGGGGTTGCTGATAATCTTATTAATAACCTGATATCGACCCGAACAAAGGCGACATTCTTTTTAACAGGCGAATGGATGATTGCGCATCCAGATGCGGCGCGGCGTCTTATCGCTGCCAATAATCTTGAAATCGGTTTTCACGGCTTTTCGCATTCAGACTTTCCTCTGCTTTCATCCAATCCACGCGCGATGGCACATGAAATCAACTCAACGCGCGAAGTCTATAAGGCGCTGTTGAGAGATATGAGAGACAAAGGACAATTATCACAGACCGATTTTGACAGACGCATGGGTGCAAACCTTTTCCGCTTTCCATCGGGCCATTTTAATGAAGCATCGCTGGCAGCTGTAAGAAATGCCGGCTTAATCCCTATTCAATGGAATGCCACTGCTGATGGCACTATGCGGCCACAACTGCATCACGGTGAACGAATGGAAGGCAGCATCCATCTTGCCCATGCGAATATGAGCATCAATGCAGTGCAACGAACCAATCAGACATTCCCTGAATTTCACCGATACATGACTAGCCAAGGCTATCAAGCCGTTACGGTCAGCGAACTCATGAAAATGGGCAGAGTTGTGTATAGCACCCAGCCAGAACGATTAACATCGCGTGATCATCAGAATATCGCGCGGAACCAATCAGATAATGAACGGCTTGGGTTTGGCGTAAGTACCTATAACCGCTTTATGGCGGGCATGCCGCGCCCAACACACATAGGACAAACACCTAGCGCAGCGCCACGCGCATCAGCTTAAGAGTTTATTGATGTAATCGCTATGTCTGCCGCCCAACAGCAATTCTACATGTTCAGCACATTTTACCAAAAGTGGTTCTACTAATGCGCAGTCGGCCTTGGAAAAATTCGATAACACGTAATTAGAAACAATTTCCGATTTATCGGGTGCTTGCGGGTCGGGATGGCCAATTCCCAAACGCACACGCCAATAATTCTGGCCCATATGCTCATCAATTGATTTAATGCCGTTATGCCCGCCTGCCCCGCCGCCTTGCTTGATTTTGACTTTTGCAGGCGCGATATCCAATTCGTCATGGAACACAAAAATATTGGATAGCGGAATTTTATAAAACTGCGCAGCCGCCTGAACGCTGCCACCAGACAAGTTCATATAGGTTTGGGGCTTAAGCAGAATAACTTTTTCTTCAACGCCCTTGATGCTGCCTTCCGCAATTTCAGCCTGAAATTTCTTCTTCCAAGGTCCAAAAGCAAAATGGCGGTGGATCTCATCCACCGCCATGAAGCCGATATTGTGACGATTGTGCTGGTATTTTGAACCAGGGTTACCCAGGCCAACCAATAGCCACATGATATGTTACTTCTTCGCCGGAGCTTTCGCAGCCGCAGGAGCCGCAGCAGGAGCTGCACCTGGCTTCGCGCCAGCTGCCGCAGCAGCAGGAGCCGCACCCGCAGCGCCAGCCGCAGGAGCCGCAGCAGCATCGGTTGTCGCCGCAGCAGTTGTTGTTTCTTCTTCCTTAACAACAGTCGGTGCAGCAACCGAAGCAATCGTTGTATCTTTCGCGCCAAGAATTGGGGTTACATCTGCTGGAAGCTTGATGTCTTCCAAGTGGATGGTATCGCCAATATTCTTGCCTTCCAAATCAACGGTGATTTTTTCAGGGATTTTTTCTGGTGAGCAGCTGAGCTGAATTTGATGCTGCACCACGTTCAATGCACCACCGCGCTTCAAACCAGGTGACTTATCCTGATTGATGAATACAACCGGCACGAATACACGCACCAATGTACCTGCGGTAACGCGCAAGAAATCAACGTGCACAACACGGTCTGTCACCGGGTCATACTGCACATCGCGCGGAATAACGCGAATAGCCTTGCCGTTTGCATCGATGTCCATCAGGTGGGTGAAGAAACCCGACTTCTGGCTTAGCTGAACGATAACTTTTTCTTCAAGGGAAATCATCACAGGCGCTTCCTTACCACCGTACACAACGGCTGGAACACGGCCTTCAGCACGCACCGCACGAGCATTCCCCTTACCGGCCCGTTCACGTACTTCTGCTTTTACTTTTTGAACTTGCGTTGACATGTTATTCTCCTATTAAACGCACTTCTTTTGCGACCGTACCTCCAGGGGTGCACGTATCGCACCAACATTGCAAAATTGCTCAGTTGATTTCTTATTCGAACAAGCTGGAAACGGAACGCTCCTCGCTGATGCGCAACACGGCTTCAGCAAGTAATGGAGCAACGCTCAGTTGTTCAATTTTTCCAGAGGCTTTCACCTCGGGAGTGGCGAGGATACTATCAGTAATTACCAGCTTTTCCAGCGGAGATTTATTAACGCGCGATACGGCCTCCCCGGACAGAACCCCATGAGTTATATAGGATTTTACCGATTTTGCCCCGGCATCCATTAGCGCGACGGCAGCGTTGCAAAGGGTTCCGGCGCTATCGGCAATGTCATCCACAAGGATACACGCCTTGCCTTTCACCTCACCGATAATGTTCATGACTTCCGAAACGCCTGCTTGTTCGCGGCGCTTATCAATAATCGCAAGGTCAGCATCAATCCGTTTTGCGAGCGAACGCGCACGAACCACGCCGCCAACATCCGGCGAAACCACAACAATATTCTGGTCTTTCATCGTTTGCTTGATGTGTTTGATGAACACAGGCGCAGCATGAAGATTATCAAGCGGAATATCAAAGAAGCCCTGAATTTGTCCAGCATGCAGATCCATGGTCAGCATGCGGTCAGCGCCGGCAACAGTTAGAAGGTTGGCAACCAGCTTTGCAGAAATGGGTGAACGCGGCCCCGTCTTGCGATCCTGCCGCGCATAACCATAATAAGGGACAACGGCGGTAATGCGGCGGGCAGAGCCACGCTTTAACGCATCCATCGTAATGAGCAATTCCATCAAGTTATCATTCGTTGGAAATGACGTAGGCTGGATAACAAACACATCTTCGCCGCGCACATTTTCAAGAATTTCAACGAATACTTCCATATCCGCAAAGCGGCGGACAACGGCCTTGGTCAGCGCCATACCCAGATGGCTGGCAATCGCTTCAGCTAGAACACGGTTACTATTACCTGCAATCAGCTTCATGGGCACTCATATATATAGGTGGGATAACTGCACATCTTGTAGCATTACAGCCAGCAATCGCCAAGCCCAACTTCATATTAATAGTTGCGCTAAGCCAAGGCGCATATAGCTGTTGACGACGGTGGCCACCCCCTTTATACAAAACGGTCTTGACCAGTTAAACTGAAAGAAAGACACCAATGGCTACCCATAAATCCGCAGAGAAACGCGCACGTCAATCCATCGTTCGCACTGCTCGCAACAAAGCGCGCAAATCCCGCGTACACACTGCAACGCGCAAAATCGACGAAGCAGTTGCAAAAAAAGATTACAAAGCAGCACAAGAAGCGCTTCGTTTAGCACAACCAGAACTCGCGCGCGCAGCAAGCAAAGGCATGATCCCGAAAAAACGTGCTGCACGCAAAATGTCACGCCTATCCGCCCGCGTAAAGAAATTGAAGCAAGCATAAGCTTGCACGTCCAAGTAGAATTCAATACGTTTAAAAACACCGCTGCTTCACAGCGGTGTTTTTTTATGCATAGATAAAAAAATATTTTGCTCCTGCAAAAAAGATTTGCAGAAAAACTGATCAAAAAGTCCAACAGAAATTTTTTCAACGTCACGGCTGTGCATTTCTCAGGCCGATGAAGATTTTTGGTTTTCTGTCAATCTGAAATTTTTCTAAAAATGCTGTTTTGAATAAAAATTTTTGTTCTCGTTTTTCTCCCCTTGCGGTTTGGCTTTCGAGTGGTCTAAGGTGTTTTTGTTAAGACGGTTTGTCAGAAAAAATAATACGCATTTTTGATGCTGATTATTTTTTCAAAAGGCAAAAAGACTGGAATGATTTCTGAAAATCACTTCCCTTTTTGTTCGAGCACATTCCCTCCTTCGACACCGCTTCGCTACCATTTGAAACCAACATTTAAAACGTATTACAATTTGTGCTTTTGGACCTTCACTTGAAGTGTTCCCCCTTGCCGGAAACTAAGGACAACGTTGGAAGCTCGCGTTTTAATTTTATGATGAGGTCACTATGATGCAACGTGTTCAGCATATTCTTTTGCCGCTCTCTTTAATCAAGACGGGGCATGCTGGACATAAAGATGCATCACCGTTTTCATCCTTTGTATCGTCGCGCGCTCCCTGCCATTAAATAAGACGTTAATATAATAACGCTCGCTTGCACCCAGTGTTGGGTCTAGTCTTTATGTTTGCTTTTGGTTGAAAGAAATAAAATATGTCGTCATCGTTTAAATCACCAAGCTCCGTTTCCGCTTCACCATCATGGGAGATGGTAAAGGGTAAAATCCGCGAGCAATTTGGTGAGACCATTTTCAAACGCTGGCTGGAACCCTTGTCCTGCAAGCATTGGGGCGCTGAAACCCATCTTACGCTGCCAACCCGCTTCATGAAGGATTGGGTCGATACCCATTATCTGGATAAGCTTAAGACCCTGTTTCAGGAAGTCGATGCTACGGTCAAAGAAATTCAAGTCACTGTAGAAAGCGCCCTCACCAATAACAGCACAACCTCCGCTGAAACTTCTCGCCCTGCCGCCAATGTCCTACCCCTGCGCAGCGAAGATAAAAATTCCCGCCCATCTTCTATTCAATCCTCAGGTCTTTCAAACACCGCTGGTGGATTTACTGGTGACCGCGACGATATTTCTTCCCCGCTTGACCCGCGCTTCACCTTCGAAAGCTTCGTTGTTGGCAAACCGAACGAACTCGCTTACGCCGCTGCGCGCCGCGTTGCTGAAGCCAATCAAGTCAGCTTCAACCCGCTTTTCCTGTATGGCGGCGTTGGTCTTGGTAAAACCCATTTGATGCACGCCATCGCTTGGCATATCCGCAAAAGCAATCCTGCCCGCCGCGTGATGTATTTATCGGCTGAAAAGTTCATGTATCAGTTCGTGCGCGCCCTGCGTTTCAAAGATACGATGGCGTTTAAAGAACAATTCCGCTCCATCGACGTGCTAATGATTGATGATATTCAATTCATCAGCGGCAAGGATTCAACACAGGAAGAATTCTTCCATACCTTTAATACATTGGTTGACCAAAACCGTCAGGTGATTGTGTCTGCCGATAAATCCCCGCATGATCTGGAAAAGATCGAAGAACGTCTTCGCTCACGCTTGGGTTGGGGTCTATGCGCTGATCTTCACCCCACCAGCTACGAATTGCGTTTGGGCATTTTGCATACCAAGGCCGAAGCCATGAAATGCCAGGTTCCAGAAAAAGTTCTGGAATTCTTGGGCCACCGCATCACCTCCAACGTCCGTGAACTCGAAGGTGCGCTTAACCGTATCATCGCCCATTCACAACTGATTGGCCGCCCTATCACCTTGGAAACCACCCAAGAACTGCTTCAGGATTTACTGCGTGCAACATCACGCCGCGTAACGATCGAAGAAATTCAAAAGAAGGTCGCAGAACACTACAATGTGAAGCTGGCAGATATGCACTCCCCCCGCCGTGCACGTGCTGTTGCCCGCCCACGCCAGGTTGCAATGTATTTGGCAAAGCAGCTGACTACCCGTTCATTGCCGGAAATTGGCCGTAAATTCGGCGGCCGTGACCACACAACGGTTATTCACGCAGTTCGCAAAATCGAAGAATTGCGCGGCGGCGATGCGACCTTGTCGGAAGACGTCGAATTGTTGAAACGCCTATTGCAACAATAAGCTGCAACAGCAAGCATTATCAGGGGCTTTAAATGGTCCAAATCAATATCGTCTATAAAAACCAGCTTCGCTGCGAAGCAACGCATGAACCATCGGGCACAACGCTCATCACCGATGCGCCTAAAGACAATCAGGGCATGGCGGCCAGCTTTTCGCCAACTGATTTGGTGGCAACTGCGCTCGGCACCTGCATCCTTACCACCATGGAAATTGTGGCACGGCGAATGGACATTGCGCTGGATGGTTCTACCGCCACGGTTGAAAAAGAAATGGCAACCCTGCCTTCCCGCAAAATCGGCAAGCTGACCGTGCACATCACCATTCCCGTCAAAGTCAGCGATGAGGCACGGCAGAAACTGGAGCATGCAGCCCATGCCTGCCCTGTGCATAAAAGCCTGCACCCTGATGTCCAAATGCCCATCACCTTTAACTGGGCATAAGCTCTTGCCAATCGGCTAAACTCTTGTTACGAAAGAGAAGTAATTCTCGCCTCTCCTCTTCTATTGGATCCCTCATGAAGGTTGTTCTGGAACGTAATGTTCTCCTTAAAACACTTGGTCACGTACAAAGTGTGGTAGAGCGGCGCAATACTATCCCCATTCTTGCCAATGTCCTTATCCGAGCAGACAAAGACGGTGTGTCGTTTGTTGCCACTGATATGGATTTGGAAATGACCGAAAAGGTCGCGGCGCAAGTTTCAAAACCCGGCTCCAAAACCGCACCCGCACACACCCTTTACGACATTGTGCGCAAACTTCCTGAAGGCGCGCAGGTGGAATTATCTGCAACCGATAGCGGCAATCAAATGTCGCTGTCATCGGGTCGCTCCAACTTCAAACTAGGCTGCTTGCCGGTTGATGATTTCCCGACCATGTCGGAAGGCGATTTACAACATCGCTTCACCCTATCATCTGCCGATTTCAAAACATTGATTGACCGTACACGCTTTGCGATGTCGGTCGAAGAAACGCGTTATTATTTAAACGGTATATACATCCATACCACCAAGACCAAAGGTGATTTGGCGGTGCTGCGCGCTGTTGCAACCGATGGTCATCGCTTGGCACGTCTGGAAATGCCTGCTCCGCGTGAAGCGGGCGCTATGTCTGGCGTTATTCTGCCGCGTAAAGCTGTTGCTGAAATCCGCAAACTACTGGATGAAACGACAGCGGACATTACCATCGCCCTTTCCGCCAGCAAGGCACGTGTCAGCTTTGATAATGTGGTGATGACCTCCAAGCTGATTGACGGAACCTTCCCTGATTACGAGCGCGTTATTCCAACAGGTAATGACAAGGTTCTGGAAGTTCCTGCCAAAGTATTAGCCAATGCGGTTGACCGCGTTGCGACCATTTCATCTGAAAAATCCCGCGCGATCAAAATCGCCCTCTCGAAAAACCTTCTCACCCTTTCTGCAAGCAGTCCCGAAGCTGGCAGCGCGGTTGAAGAACTGGAAGTTTCCTATAAGGGTGAAGCAATTGAAATCGGGTTCAATGCCCGCTATCTGCTCGACATCCTTTCACAAATTGAAGGCGAAGGGGCGCGGTTCAGCATGGCCGATGCAGCATCTCCTACCATCGTTCAAGATGTGTCGGATGCCAGCGCACTTTATGTGCTGATGCCGATGCGTGTTTAAGGCGAATGACGGCGCAGGCAATCCACCGCCTCCATCTCGAAGCTTTTCGTAATTACGATACTCTCAATCTTGAATTGAACGTGGCGCCCGTCATTCTGGTTGGCGAAAATGGCGCGGGCAAAACAAATATTCTGGAAGCAATTAGTTTATTAAGCCCAGGCCGGGGCCTGCGCCGTGCGGCCATTGCCGAACTTCACAACACCCATATGCCGGATGGCAAACCATGGTCCGCTTTTTTTGAACTAAACGGCAAACAAGGCAACGTAAATATCGGCATGGGGCGCGATCCGGAAAGCACCCCTGAAAAAGAACGAAGACTCTTACGGATTGATGGCAAAACAGCAAAAAGTCAGACCGCGCTTGCCGACCACGCGAATGTTGTTTGGCTGACACCGGAAATGGACAGACTACTCGCCGAAAGCGCGGGTGAACGTCGCCGTTTTGCCGACCGTCTTGTTTTTGCGTTAGACCCCGCACACTCGACACGTATCAATAAATACGAGGAAGCGATGCGTTCACGCGCAAGGCTGCTGCGCGATAACGTGACGGAGGATGCATGGCTAAATGCATTGGAAACCAGCATGGCACAAGATGGCATTGCAATTGCCGCCGCGCGAAATGATTGGGTACAACATATTTGTCATCATTTGAATGATGACCCCCATCCCTTCCCGCGCGTTTCTGTTACTGTTAACGGTTTTCTTGAAAAATATCTGGAAAGCCATGATGCTTTGGACGCCGAAGCACTTTTCAAAACCATGTTGAAGCAAAACCGTGAAATGGATGCTGCAAGCGGTATCACCACGACCGGAACGCACCGTTCCGACTTGGAAGTGCATCATGTGACCAAAAACATGCCCGCGCATTTGTGTTCAACGGGTGAACAAAAAGCATTATTGATTAGTCTGGTGCTAGCTCAGGCACGTTTACTTTCAGCTATTCATCAATCCATACCGCTAATCTTGCTTGATGATATTACCGCGCATCTTGATGAAATGCGCAGGGATGCCTTGGCCCGGCAGCTTCTCTCTCTTGGCAGTCAGGCATGGCTTACCGGCACGGATGATAGTTTTTTCAGTGCTTTCAAGCAAAACGCACAGTTTTTTAGTATTGAGTGCGGTCACATAAAGAATAAGTAAAAAGCCCATCAAAGCCGCTTGACGCCTGATGCAGTTAGCACCACTTTACTGGCAGAGTTCATCGATGGAGAAACCATGTTCATTCAAACCGAACAAACACCTAACCCCGCAACTTTGAAATTTTTGCCTAGCCAAACTGTACTGGCATCCGGCGTTGCTGACTTCACCAGCGCGGATAAAGCGGCAGCATCCCCGCTAGCCAAGGGATTATTTGCAGTAGAAGGTGTTGCAGGCGTTTTTTTAGGTTCCGACTTCATTACCATCACTAAAAAGGCGGATAAAGACTGGTCCATCATGAAACCCCATGTGCTTGCCGCCATTATGGATTTCTTTTTATCCGGCCTTCCTACGATGAACAGTGATGCGCCTCCGGCTGCCGTAACACCCACTGAAAATGACAGCGACGTTATCAAGCAGATCCGCGAATTAATCGAAACACGCGTGCGCCCTGCGGTCGCCCAAGATGGCGGCGATATTACCTTCAATCGCTTTGAAGAAGGTATTGTGTATCTGAATTTGCAGGGCTCCTGCGCAGGCTGCCCTTCATCTACCGCCACGCTGAAGTCAGGTATTGAGAATATGCTTAAACACTATATCCCTGAAGTAAAGGAAGTGAGACAAGTCGCATGAGCCATATTCTTATCGTCTGCGGATCACACCGCCCAAAATCCCAATCCCGTAAAGTTTCCGATTACATTGCTGGAGCAATTGCAAAATTGGATGCATCCGTTACCACCGATGTTCTAGACCTTTTTGAAAACCCTTTGCCCATGTGGGATGGCGATGGTGGATATGTGCCAGGTAAAGCCGCAGCATGGCAACCCTTCTCACCGCGCGTACAAAAAGCAGATGGTTTTGTGATCGTATCGCCTGAATGGGCTGGCATGGTGCCCCCCGGTTTAAAGAACTTCATGCTGCATGGTAGTCCCAAGGATATGGGCCACAAACCTGCAATGATTGTTGCTGTCTCGGCTGGGCGTGGCGGTTCGTATCCCAATAATGAACTCCGCACCAGCGGGTATAAGAATACGCGAATTGTGTACACACCCGATCATGTTCTGGTGCAAACAGTGAATGATGTACTAAATGGCCCAACAGAAGCTGATAAAAACGATGGCTATATTCGCCGCCGCATTGATTTCAGCCTAAAAACATTGCTGACTTATACCGACGCGTTTAAAACCATCCGCGCTGCGGGTCTTGATAATCCGGAATTTCCGAATGGCCAATAATTTCTCAAAACGCAATGAACATTCTGGCCATTGATACAGGCGGCGATTGCTGCGCAGTCACCTTGCGAATTGATGGCAAGCTTGCATCTGAAAACATAATTCAAACGCAACGTGACCAAGCCAAAATTCTTGCTCCGCTCACTCAAGAACTACTGAAAGAAAACAATCTTAACGTAAATGATATTGACCGGTTTGGCATCGCAATTGGCCCCGGCAGCTTTACGGGCCTACGCGTTGGGCTTGCCTTTATTCGCGGGCTTGCGCTGGGGAGTGGAAAACAGGCTTATGGCTTTGATCATTTCAAGGTTATTGCACGTGCCTTAAACCAACAACCAGCGCCCGTTCTGATTATCCGCGAGTCCAAGCGTGAAGATTTGTTCTGCGCATGGTTGAAAAACGGAAAGCTAAGCGATTATTTTTTAAGCACCGCGCAAAATTTGGTAAACAGCCTTCCGAGCGATGTATCATATGCGATAACTGGAAATGGCGCGGCGGCGCTTGTGCAATTAAAAGCCGAATTAAAAGCCAATATGGTTGATTTGTCGGATAGCGATTTCATGAAAAACCTTTGCGAGCTTGTTGAACAAGAGACTGGCAATGCTGATATGCCGCCGCAACCTCTTTATCTGCGTGATGCTGATGTCAACATCCCCAAGCATATCGTTTGAAGTTAGCGAACTCAGTGCAGCTGACAGCGCATGGATGGCACACGTCCATGCCCAAAGCTTTGATGCACCACAACGCTGGAGCGCCAGCGCCATTAAAGGGCTGCTGGATCAGCCGCTTACCAAAGCCTTTGGCATAAGTATTAATCAGGCGCCCGTTGGCTTTATCATCGCACGAAATGTAGCCGGCGAAGGCGAAATCCTAACCCTTGCCGTACTGCCTGATGCGCGCCGCAACGGCGTTGCATCACAGCTATTGAACACATTCATCACACAGCAAATGCCGCAGAATATTTTTTTGGAAGTGATGGTGACCAACCAAGCCGCAATTGATTTTTATCTATCGCATGGGTTTGAAATTGTTTCAAAACGAATTGGCTATTATCAGATGCCAATAGGCCATGCGCAAAAAGCAATTGATGGTTTTGTGATGAACAAAAAGTTGCCCACATCTCAACACATTCATAAATCACCTTAATTTTTTTGTGATTGCTTTTGAAAAAAATTGCGCTATTAATCTGCGCCTCACTTTTTTCAAATAGTCTCATGATTAATCAAAAGCCCGATTTAGCACGCCTTGTTGCCGATGTTGTTGCATCCTATGTTTCCAACAACAAAGTTGAGATGAGCGAATTGCCAAATTTGGTGCAGCAGGTTTATCACAGCTTCTTGCGGCTTGATGGCGTGACCAGCAGCACACTCAGTTCGGTTGACAGACCAGAACCGGCTGTTGCGATTAAGAAGTCGGTCACGCCTGAATACATTATTTGTCTGGAAGATGGCAAAAAGCTAAAGATGCTGAAACGGCATTTGCAAACATCCTATAACATGACACCGGAACAGTACCGTGAACGCTGGAACCTGCCTTCCGATTATCCCATGACCGCGCCTAGCTACGCCAAAGAACGCAGCAAACTTGCCAAAGATATTGGCCTTGGCACGAAAAGCAAAGGCACATCCTGACCCTATGCCCGAATAAAGCCGTGATTTGCTTCTAAAACGCATTTCACTTATGATGTGCGGCTGAAATAGGATTAAGCAATGAACTCTGATGAACAATCTGTACTTGGCCCGCATGGGCTTCGCCTTGGAAGGCTCGAGGTGCGCATCGCCCAAGACAGCAAGGAAGTACTAGCTGCGCAGCAACTGCGCTATAAGGTATTCTACGAGGAAATGGGCGCTAAAGCGACGCCAGAAATGGCAGCAGGCAAAGTGGATTTCGACAGCCTTGATAAATTCTGTGACCATTTGATCGTGATTGATCACGGCACGGGCGATTTGCCTCCTAACGTCATTGGAACCTACCGTTTGGTGCGCCGGGGCGCAGCGCAGCGCCATGGTGGTTTTTACTCCAGCAGCGAATATGATATCTCCCGTCTCATCGCCTATCCCGGTGAAATTCTGGAAGTCGGTCGCTCCTGCGTTGCCTTTGAGTTCCGTAACCGCCCCACCATGCAATTGCTGTGGCGTGGTATTGCCGATTACATCGCATCCTACGGCATTGATATTTTGTTTGGCTGTGCAAGCTTGCCAGGCACAGACCCGAAAGCACTCGCAGTTCCCCTCACCTATCTTTATTACTACCATCTTGCTGCGCCATATTTGCGCACCACCGCATTGCCACACCGTTATGTGGATATGCGCTTGATGGACCCCAGCGACGTTGATCCTGAAAAAGGTCTCGCGCAAATGGCGCCATTAAACCTGCTACCACCGCTGTTAAAGGGTTATCTGCGCCTTGGTGGCTTTGTTGGCGATGGCGCCGTGGTTGACGAACAATTTAATACGACCGATGTGTGCGTGATTGTGAAAACTGATTTGATTGCACAAAAATATTCACGCCATTACGAACTTAAAAACCGCGATCCTATTATTTAATGCAAGAAGTATTGCTCTCTTTTCTTGGTGTATTTCGCATCGTGGCCTTTTTAACGTGGGTTGCGATATGTGTGCCTATTCAGGTTACAGTGAAGTTTTTTAAACTACGCATTCAAAATATTTTACCTACCTATTTCCATAAAGTACTCACGAAATATATTTTGGGCATGAGGATTGAAACCCAAGGTACCATGTCAACAACAGTACCGACATTATTTTTGTGCAATCACATGTCGTACCTAGACACCATCAGCATCGCCAGCGTGATACCAACCTATTTTGTGGCAAAGGCCGAAGTGGCCGATTGGCCTTTATTTGGCTATCTAACACGGCTACAAGGCACTCTATTTATTGATCGCCGCAATAAAAAAGGCACGGCCGAGCAAGGCGCTGCGATGATTGATGTCATGCGCCAGCAACGCAATATTGTGTTATTCCCTGAAGGTACATCCACCAATGGCAGTGAAGTAAAATTTTTCAAAAGCGGTCTGATGCAATCTGTCCTCGATATGAATGATGTTGATGTGATGATCCAACCTGTATCGATTGCATGTTATGGCAAGAATGGAATTCAAAACCGTTATGCATGGTATGGTGATATGACGTTGATGCCGCATTTATGGACCGTGTTCAAAACCAGCGGACTACGCGTAGGCATTACTTTCCATGAACCATTCCTTGCCAGCCGTTTTAAGGACCGCAAGGAACTGGGCGAATATGCCCGCAAACAGGTTGAAAATGGGCCATACGGCATTTTTAACGATGAAGGCGTAAAAACCACCCTTCCGCTGTCAAAAGCAGTCGGCTAAACCATTGTCCATGACAGAAGCCGCTTTAACATCAATCAAAAAAGACAAGAAACTCCATATCATGACATGGGGCTGTCAAATGAATGTCTATGACAGTACCAAAATGGCTGACCTCCTCAGCCCGCTTGGATTTAGCCTAAGCGATGATGCGCAAGGCGCTGATTTAGTCATTCTAAATACCTGCCATATCCGTGAAAAAGCATCGGAAAAAATATTCTCCGAACTTGGGCGCTTACACAAACAGCAAAAAGAAGCGGCTGATACCAGCCCGAAGATGATTGCCGTGGCAGGATGCGTTGCGCAAGCTGAAGGCGAGCAAATTCTGGCGCGCGCACCTTATGTCGATATGGTGTTTGGACCGCAAACCTATCACCGTTTGCCGGAAATGGTGGCCAAAGCCATACGCGGTAAAGGGGGGCAAATCGGCGGCGGCGTGATTGATACCGATTTTCCGGCTGAATCAAAATTTGACCACCTTCCTATGGAAACAACCGGGCAAGGCCCATCGGCATTTTTATCGGTGCAGGAAGGCTGCGATAAATTCTGCACCTTCTGTGTTGTGCCCTACACCCGCGGCGCGGAATATTCACGTCCTGTATCCGCTATCCTTGCCGAAGCACAACGCCTGATTGACAGCGGCGCAAAAGAAATTTCGCTGCTTGGCCAAAATGTAAATGCATATCACGGCGCAGCAGAAAACGGTGACACTTGGGGCTTGGGGCGATTGATTGAAGCCGTTGCAAAGTTAAATATTCAGCGTATCCGTTATACGACATCCCATCCCAAGGATATGGATGAAGCCCTCATCGCGGCGCACCGTGACATTCCGCAATTGATGCCATTCATGCACCTGCCAGTGCAAAGCGGTAGCAATATCATGCTGGAAGCGATGAACCGCAAGCATACCCGCGACGATTACATGCGTATTATTGAAAAAACGCGCGCAGCAAATCCCGATATCGCTTTCTCATCCGATTTTATTGTGGGCTTCCCCAACGAAAGCGATAAAGATTTTGAAGCAACACTGCAACTCATCCGCGATGTAAATTTCGCGCAGGCTTATTCATTCAAGTATAGCGAGCGGCCCGGCACACCCGCCGCAAAGATGGCTGGCCAAATTCCGGAAGATATAAAAACTGCGCGATTGGCCGTATTACAGGAATTGCTGTTCGCACAGCAACGCAGCTTTAATGAACGATTTATCGGCAAAACCGTTCCCGTCCTGTTTGACCGGCATGGCAAGCTGGATGGGCAATTATTGGGCCGCACCCCGCACATGCAATCACTCTATGTGCAGAATGGAAAAGGCATGTTTGGTCAAACCGTGAATGTAAAGGTTGAAAAAGTGACTACCAATAGCCTTGAAAGGGTTATCGTTTAATGCTTGTGCTTACGTTGAATGCAAAGGCCGCCGACCAAAGATTATTGCCTCCTGCCCAGCTCAAAAAAATTACTGCGCAATTATCTAAACACCTGGGATTCGATAAAAAATCCTTCGAAGCGGCATTGGCGTTTGTGCCTGCGAAAACCATTCAATCTTTGAACCATGATTTCAGAGGCAAGAAAAAGCCAACCAATGTGCTTTCCTTCCCGCAATTCACACCCGCAGAGTTAAAAAAATTAAAACCATCTGCAAAACAAACGATTTATTTGGGCGATATCATTTTATGCAAAACAGTTATCGTTAGCGAAGCGTTAAAGCTAAAAAAGCCACTAAATCATCATCTTATTCATCTAGTTGTGCATGGCGTCCTGCATCTGTTAGGATATGACCACATGAACAATACCGAAAGCCTTCGCATGGAAACACTTGAAAAAGTTATTCTGGCTGGCCTTGGTATTGACGACCCTTACGTGATTGATGAGCCAAAAAGAGAGCGCAAGAAGAAATAAATATGATTGATGGTAATTCGCCTAATTCTTCCCCTTCTCCAACCCCTCAAACACCGCCCGACGCCGACGAAACACAGCCGTCTTGGCTAGGCAACGCATTTGAGAGCATTCGCTCCTTCATTTCCAAAAAGCGTGAAGAAGTAGCGATTATTGAAGCCGTCGAAGAAATTATGGAGGAACCGGAAGGCGCTCCGGGTTCCAATACCGGCGAAAAAGAACTGCTTACCAATTTGCTGAATGCACGCGATCGCCGGGTTTCTGATATTATGATACCGCGCGCCGATATTTTCGCGGCTGACGAAACAACCCCGCTAAAAAAACTGGCGGCGGTCATGGCCAAAAGCGGGCATAGCCGCGTGCCTGTTTTTCGTAAAACGCTGGATGATGTCATCGGATTTGTACACATCAAGGATGTAACTGCAGGTCTTGTTGATGAAAAACCGGTTTTGATTCCTGATATTTTGCGCAAACTGCTATTCGTTCCGCCTTCCATGCCGGTAACGCGCCTTTTGTTGCAAATGCGACAAAAACGCCAGCATATGGCATTAGTTGTTGATGAATTCGGCGGAATTGATGGCCTTGTCACGATTGAAGATGTGGTTGAAGAAATTGTTGGCGATATTGACGATGAACATGATGATCCCGCCAACGTCATTCAATTGCAACGCAGGGCAGATGGCAGCATCGTGGTTGATGCACGCATGCCCGTTGATGCATTTGAAGAACAAATTGGTAATATATTGAAAGAAGATGAACGTCAGGCGATTGATACGCTAGGCGGTCTGGTCTTCACGCTTGCTGGCCGCGTGCCATTGAAAGGTGAAACCCTTCGCCATGCATCAGGTATTTCGTTTGAAGTGCTCGATGCAGATACGCGGCGCATCAAACGTCTTCGTGTGCACAATCTGCCCAAAAACGAAAACGTGTTAGATAACGCTACTGCACCACTAAAGGCAAGCGTGTAGCGTGCCAACTTTTTTTAATATCGATACGTTCTATCAGTTTGTAACTAAGCTCACGCAGCTTCGCCCTCTTCATAAAAATAGTTTATGCGTTGCGCTTGGCACCCTAAGCGCCTTCGCGCTGCCGCCCCTTTCATGGCCGATCCTGTTTTTTGTTGGATTTGGCGGCTTTGTAACGCTGCTTATTTCTACCACTAGCCTGAAACAATGTTTTATCGCTGCCTGGTGCTGGGCGGTCGGATTTCATCTTGCGGGGCTTTACTGGATTTCAGCATCACTCTTCATCGACATTACACGCTATCTATGGGTTCTGCCATTTTCTCTGCTGGCGCTTCCCGCCTATCTTGGCTTGATTTTTGGTGCCGCATGTTGCGCGGTTTATCGGCTGCGCACCAAACCGGTTATTCACCTCATCGCACTGTGCGTTGTCCTCGCGCTATGCGAACATAATCGCGGCTGGCTTTGGGGCGGTTTTCCATGGAATTTATTCGGCTATATCTGGGCAGATACATTGCCGATTATTCAAAGCGCAAGTCTGTTTGGAATTAAAGGTCTTACCTTGCTCACGCTTTTGGCGGCGGCGTCATTCAGTTTCGTTTTCAAGCCACTTGATAAACCGGCCATCATCACGCTAACCGCTATCGGCATGGTATTTTCAGGCCTAGCTCTATGGGGCGTGCAACGTCTTGAAACCAACCAAACCATCTATCATGACAAGGTCATGTTGCGGCTTGTTCAGCCTGCGATTGAACAAAGCGAACGCAAAACCCATGATCAGCGCGTTGCTGCGCTTGCTAAAATCATCCGCATGTCGGCGCAGCCTGCCGAGAAGCCTATTACTCATATTATATGGCCAGAAACTGCATCGCCGTTTTTCTTGAATGAAGATGCAGCAGCGCGGCTTGAGCTTAAACCCGTGGTACCAAAGGGCGGTGCGATTTTAACAGGCAGCGCGTCACGTGTGATTGAAAACGGGCAGCGCAAATATTTCAATTCACTGGTTGTCATGAATGATAAAGGAAGCATTATCGGCAGCTATGATAAATCACACCTTGTTCCCTTCGGGGAGTTCGTTCCTTTACGCAACATTCTGCAAACCGTTCCAGTAGCTGTCGATGTAATTGGCAGCGGGGATTTCACGCCGGGTACAGGCGCCAAAACATTACGCGCGCCAGGTCTGCCACCCTTTAGTACAATGATTTGTTATGAAGCGATTTTCAGCGGACAATTGGTTGATGAGAATGACAGGCCTCAACTATTGCTACAAGTAACCAACGACGCATGGTTTGGCAATACTTCTGGCCCATACCAGCATCTTGCCATGGCACGGGTGCGTGCAATTGAAGAAGGCATTCCGCTTATCCGTGTTGCCAATTCCGGCGTTAGCGCCGTGGTTGACCCGCTGGGGCGCATCATCACATCACTCGATTTGAATAAAAGTGGTATTATCGATAGCGCATTACCCAAAGCTTTGGAAACCGCACCATATTTCACAAAACTTCAGCACTTCTTTTAAACATCTTTCGCGAAAATAATTTAAACCTTGCTAATTCGTTGCAATTACGGTTGCATACGAATATATGTTTTGTGTATCTCACAATTGCATACAATCGTAACCAAGTTTTTTTAAAACAGGTTTTAGTTTTATGGCTTCGCCGCTGCGCCAAGATCAGCATAATGATATTCACCCAACCGATTTGCATGTAGGCAATCGGTTGCGTATGCGCCGTCTAAGCCTGAATTTGACACAGGAAAAATTGGCCAGCCTTGTCGGCCTTACCTTCCAGCAGGTACAAAAATATGAACATGGCGCTAACCGTATCAGCGCGAGCCGGTTACATGAAATCGCGCAGGCACTAAAAGTTCCTGTGAATTATTTTTTTGAACAATTAGACATCGAACAGCCATCCGTTCCCGGCATGGGAGAATCTGGTCAAGATGCGATTGATGGGTTGGATGACGCCGCAAAAATCGACATGGCAAGCCGTGAAACGGCCGATTTGGTGCGCTCTTATTACCGTATCGAGGACCCCAAGAAACGCAAAAAAATCCTCGATTTGATCCGCGCCATGTCGGATGAAGCATAAGCTCCGCGCCATTACATTCTTTCCCTTGCGCTTTTAGCTGGGTTTTCTAATATCAGCGCCCTGCTACCTTTTTTCTACCTTCCCTTCCTTTTGAGCATTCAACGCAAATGAAAAACTATCTCTTTACCAGTGAATCTGTTTCCGAAGGCCACCCCGATAAGGTGTGCGACCGCATTTCCGATACCATCGTTGATTTGCTACTTAAGGCAGACCCTTATTCACGCATCGCCGTTGAAACATTGGCGACCACCAACCATGTAACCTTGGCGGGCGAAGTTCGCGGGCCAGAAAGTGTTACGCCACTTGATATGCAAACCGTCGCACGCGAAGCCATCCGCGACATTGGTTACGCACAACGTGGCTTCCACTGGCAATGGGTGAATATCGATGTGCTGGTTCATGCCCAATCCGAAGACATCGCCGTAGGCGTTGACGCAAAAGACAATAAAGATGAAGGCGCAGGCGACCAAGGCATCATGTTCGGTTATGCGTGCAATGAAACACCGGAGCTCATGCCTGCGCCGATTATGTATGCACATAATATTCTGCGCGGCCTTTCCGATGCCCGTCATTCCGGTAAATTACCGCAGCTTGGTCCTGATGCAAAAAGCCAAGTAACATTGGAATATGTTGATGGTAAACCGGTGCGTGCACACTCCATCGTGGTATCCCACCAGCACAGTGAAAAGGTAGATACCGATACGGTTCGCCAGCTCGTCCGCCCTTATGTTGAAAAAGTGCTGCCCGAAGGCTGGATGTGTGATGACAAGAATTTCTACGTCAATCCAACTGGTCGCTTCGTGATTGGCGGCCCGGATGGTGATACAGGTTTAACAGGCCGTAAAATTATCGTTGATACCTATGGCGGCGCAGCGCCCCATGGCGGCGGTGCATTCTCCGGTAAGGATCCCACCAAGGTGGATCGTTCCGCTGCTTATGTTGCACGTTATCTGGCAAAGAATGTGGTTGCTGCGGGATTAGCTGATAAATGCACCATTCAAATTGCTTACGCGATTGGCGTATCCCACCCGATTGCGGTTTACATCAATACGCATGGCACAGGTAAGGCGGATGAAGCACAAATTTCCAAAGTATTACAGGAAATCGTACCGCTCACCCCGCGCCGTATCCGCGAATACTTAAACCTCAACCGTCCGATTTATGCAAAGACTGCTGCCTATGGCCACTTTGGCCGCACCCCAGGCGAAGATGGTTCATTCAGCTGGGAAAAGACCGACATCGCAGCAGATTTGAAGCGTGCCTTCAAACTTTAAGAATGCCGCCCTTCTTCGAAAAGGCTAGTTATATATTACACGGGCGGCGCAAAGGCCGCCCGCTTCGCACGGGCAAGACAGCATTGATGCAAACGCTGTTGCCACGGATCGAGATTAATCTGGAACAACAACCAAATCCTGCTGACTATTTTGCTGGCAAAGACATCTGGCTCGAAGTTGGCTTTGGCGGCGGTGAACATCTGGCATGGCAAGCAAAAGAGAACCCGCATATCGGTATGATCGGCTGCGAACCTTATGTGAATGCGGTCGCCAGTCTTTTAAAACACATCGATGAAGGCAAAATTGAAAACATTCGTGTCTGGGATGATGACGCGCGCATCATCATCGACGCACTACCTGAACATTCCATTTCACGCGTTTTTGTTTTATTCCCTGATCCTTGGCCAAAAAACCGTCATGCCAATCGCCGTTTCATCGGCCCGGAAAACCTTCCCAAGCTTGCGCGCATCATGAAATCCGGCGCGCAATTGCGCGTGGCAAGTGATGATCCAACGCTGCAGGAATATATGCTGGAACATATGCGCGCTACGGCTGATTTTATGCCTGCACCTGATACCGAAAACGGCATGCGCAAAACACGGCTGAATGACTGGCCCGCCACGCGCTATGAAATTAAGGAACTCGCCAAAAAACGCCCCAACTGGAAGGGCCCGGAATACTACGTTTTTATTCGCAAATAGGCTGAAACTAAAAACCTGAATCCGCTCCTCAAAAAAACCTGATACGGTTTTGGCATGAGTGAACAAGCCATAAAAAGCAGTGATTATAACGACGGTCTTGCGGTGCATATCGCGGCGCTGAATTTATGCGAACGCAAAGACCAGATTATCATTGATGTGCCTGGCGGCGATTATTCAAAAGCAACAGGCCGTAATGAAGCATCCCAAAAATTTCTGGCATTTTTTGATAACCCCGCAACGCGCGGCCTTCTTATCCAGGCAACACTGGCCAATGCCACGAATGAACATGGCGCAAAGGGCATCAACCTGACCACCGATCCTGAAACGGGTGATTTAACGTGGACTGTCTATTCGAAATATAATACCAACCGCACGCCCTATTATCCGCTGCGCATGGCTGCCCGTACACAGCCAGAGGTTCCGCAGGTTGCATAAGAAAAATAAAAAATATTTCTGGTGATGGCCGCATTTTGCGGAATCAGCAAAAAAACAGCCAAAAATGATGAAATACCCAGTAGTTCAAGGGGTTAAACTGCACATCCCCTCTTGCAAATGGCATAAGTGCCTGATATTGTCGCTTCAACATATAAATACCCGTCATAGAAATGATGAGGTGGGCTTCAAAAGAGCCCGCCTTTTTTATTGCCTAAACGGTTTTTGAGAAACGACATGGCTGTAACGGATAAAATTGCAGAGCTTATTACACCCACCCTAGAATCCATGGGGTATGAGTTGGTGCGCGTGCATATCTCCGGCGGCAAGGCTAATCAAACGCTGCAAATCATGGCCGAACGTCAAGATGGCGCGACCATAACCGTGGATGATTGCGAAACCATCAGCCACACTGTTTCTGCGCAATTGGATGTGGCAGATCCTATTTCATCGGCTTACAGCCTTGAAGTTAGCTCCCCCGGGATTGACCGCCCATTAACCCGCCTCAAGGATTTCCAGCGTTTTGCTGGATTTGAAGCAAAGGTTCAGCTGGCCGCACCACGCGATGGCCGCCGTAATTTCCGTGGGATTGTACTTGGCGTTGAAGGCAAAGATGTCGCCATCGAAATCATGCCTGAGAAAAAAGGCGAAGCGCCAGCTAAGGTAACCCTGCCTTTTGATACCATCGATCAAGCCAAACTGGTGATGAATGATGCGTTGATGAAAGCAGCACTAAAGAACAGCGAACAACGAGAAACCGTTTAGAAACAAAATTTTAGATTAGTTAGTTGAAGTAACGAAAGAGGATAACGATGACCGAGATTTTGCAAGTAGCCGATGCCGTAGCACGTGAAAAAAGCATCGACCGCGATGAAGTATTGGCAGCAATGGAACAGGCCATTCAAAAGGCTGGCCGCTCCAAATACGGCGCCGAACATGATATCCGCGCCAGCATCGACCGCAAAACAGGTGAAATCCAGCTGATGCGCTATTTGCAGGTTGCCGAAGCGATCGAGAACGAATTTACCCAGATTTTGGTCGATGCAGCCCGCAAGATTAAGCAAGACGTCAAGGTTGGCGATTACCTCGTTGATACCCTTCCCCCGATTGATTTTGGACGTATCGCCGCGCAGACCGCAAAGCAGGTTATCGTGCAAAAGGTTCGTGACGCAGAACGCGCACGTCAATTCCGCGAATACCGTGACCGTATCGGTGAAGTGGTAAACGGTATCGTGAAGCGTGTTGAATTCGGCAATGTGACCGTTGACCTTGGCCGCGCGGAAGCGGTTGTTCGCCGCGATGAATTACTGCCACGCGAACATCTCAAGAATGGTGACCGTGTACGCGCATACATCTACGACGTGCGCGAAGAAACACGCGGCCCGCAAATTTTCTTGTCACGTACGCATCCATTGTTCATGGCAAAACTATTTACTGCTGAAGTTCCAGAAATCTATGACGGCGTGATTGAAATTAAGTCTGTAGCCCGTGACCCCGGCAGCCGTGCAAAGATTGCCGTGATTTCAAACGATAATTCCATTGACCCTGTGGGTGCATGCGTTGGTATGCGCGGCAGCCGTGTTCAAGCCGTTGTTGCTGAACTGGGCGGCGAAAAGATCGACATCATCCCCTGGTCACCTGAACCCGCTACCTTTGTGGTGAACTCATTGGCACCTGCCGAAGTTTCCAAAGTTGTGCTCGATGAAGAAAACCAACGCATCGAAGTTGTGGTACCCGATGAACAATTGTCACAAGCCATTGGCCGCCGTGGTCAAAACGTGCGTTTGGCATCCATGCTCACCGGTTGGGCAATTGATATCCTGACCGAAAAAGAAGAATCCGAACGCCGTCAGGAAGAATTGCGTGTTCGCTCCACCCTCTTCATCGAAGCACTCGATGTGGATGATGTGATTGCGCATTTGCTGGTTGCCGAAGGCTACACGAAAGTGGAACACATCGCCGAAGCACCCGATGGCGAACTCGCCAGCATCGAAGGCTTTGATGCCGATGTTGCCGCTGAATTGCAAAGCCGCGCCAAGAACTGGCTAACCGAAAAGGCGGAACAAATGAATGCACGCATCAAAGAACTGGGTATTGATGAAAGCCTGCTGTCTTTAAACGGCCTGACCCTTGAAATGAAGGTCAAGCTGGGCGAAGGCGGCGTTAAAACCCGCGATGACTTGGCAGATTTGGCTAGCGATGAACTTCGTGAACTGGTTGGCGAAACCAACCTGAACGAACGTCAAGCGAATGACATCATTATGGCTGCGCGCGCACACTGGTTTGATGAAAACGGTGAAGTGAAGAAGTAATCGCACAGCACAACCCGCAAACGATGTTTAACGCCATGTAACCTAACCGAAAGCAAAAAACAGAAAATGAGCAACGAAGCCAAAGACGAAAAACCTAAAGAAGGAAAGAAGCTCAGCCTTGGCGGCAAGCTTCAACTCAAGGGTACCGCTGCTCCTGTTGAACCGGCTGCGGTTGTAGGTACTGTTAAACAGAGTTTCACGCATGGTCGCAGCAAAACCGTTGCTGTAGAAATCAAGCGCAAGCGTGACCCGGCTCCTGGCGAAACGAAGCCAGCGCAAACATCTACTGCGCCAACCACCACATCCACCACGTCAAATGGCCAGACACTGGTGGGGCTAAGCGAACAAGGGCGTTCACGCAGCGCGGTTATCCGTACCCTCACCAATGAAGAACGCGCGGCCCGCGTTCAAGCCCTTCGCGGCGCAATTGATGATGAGAAACAGCGCGAAGAAGAAATGCGCAATGCGCCGCCAACTGCCCAAACCGGCCCGCGCCCAGGCGATATTGTTACCCGCGAAAAATCATCCGGTATGTCGGCTGATACGCTTCGTGCCCGCGAACTGGAAGAACTGCGTCAAATTCAGGAATTTGAAAAGCAGCAGGCCAAAGATATTGAAGCCAAGCGCATCGAAGAAGAAAGCAAGCGCAAGAAAGAAGAACCTCAACGCGCTCAAATCCTGCCAAAAGGCATGAAACGCACATCGGATGATGATGAAGATGATGCGCCACGCGCCAATAAACGCCGCACAGCTGGCAAGGTAGCTGCGCCCGCTGCCGCACCAACCAAACGTGACACGAATACAGGTAAAGGCCGCAACAGCGGTAAAGTTATGCTTTCGCAAATCCAGCTTTCGGGGGCAGATGGCGAAGTTGAAGTGATGCAGCGTACGCGCTCACTCGCATCCGCACGCCGTGCACGCGAAAAGCAAATGCGTCAGATGATGAGCAAGGAACAAGTCAAAATTGTTCGCGACATTGTTATCCCTGAATTTATCACCGTTCAGGAACTTGCCAACCGCATGGCCGAACGCGCGGGCGATGTAATCAAATCATTGATGAAGCTTGGGGTGATGGCAACCATTACCCAGACGATTGATGCTGATACCGCGGAACTCGTGGCATCGGAATTCGGTCACCGCTACACCCGTGTTGCCGAAGCTGACGTTGAAATCGGCCTTGATCAGCAAACAGCAGAAAAAGCTGAAGATTTGCTGCCGCGCGCCCCTGTCGTGACCATTATGGGCCACGTTGACCACGGTAAAACCTCGTTGCTCGATGCAATCCGTAAAACCAATGTGGTTGCACGTGAAAGCGGCGGTATTACCCAGCACATTGGTGCGTATCAGGTCGAAATTCCAAAGGGTAAAATCACCTTCATCGATACACCGGGCCACGCCGCCTTTACCGAAATGCGTGCACGCGGTGCAAACGTAACTGACATCGTTATTCTGGTTGTTGCTGCCAATGACGGCGTAATGCCGCAAACCGTGGAAGCGATTACGCATGCCAAGGCTGCGAATGTTCCTATCATCGTTGCCATCAACAAGGCAGATTTGCCAACCGCAGATGCCAACCGCGTTCGCCAGGGCCTTTTGCAATATGACGTACAGGTTGAAGAAATGGGCGGCGAAACGCTGTCTGTGGAAGTATCCGCTAAGACGGGCAAAAACCTTGATAAGCTTCTTGAAACCGTTCTCCTCCAAGCTGAAGTATTGGATTTGAAGGCAAACCCCAACCGCACCTGCAAAGGCGTGGTGATTGAAGCGCAGATGGATAAGGGCCGCGGCGCGGTTGCAACCATTCTTGTGCAACAGGGCACTTTGCGCACCGGTGATATTGTTGTATCAGGCATTGAACAAGGCCGCGTTCGCGCAATTGTGAATGACCATGGCAAGAACCTTGATGAAGCGATGCCAGCGCAGCCGGTTGAAGTATTGGGTCTTGGCGGTGTGCCATTAGCCGGCGATGACTTTGTGGTAGTTGCAAGCGAAGCGCGCGCACGTGAAATCACCGATTTCCGTAAACGCCGCAAACTGGCTTCCAAACAAGTGGCCAGCGCGACCAAGTCTTCCTTGGAAGAAATGTTCACCAACATCCGTGAAGGTGTGGCAAAGGAAGTTCCAGTGCTTATCAAAGGTGACGTGCAGGGCTCGGTTGAAGCTATTCGCGGCGCGCTGGATAAACTTGCCGGCGACAGCACCGAAGTGAAGGTGAAGGTTCTTGATGCGACAGTAGGTGCAATCTCAGAATCCGATGTGATTTTGGCGAAAGCATCTAATGCGCTTATCATTGGCTTTAACGTGCGCGCAAACCCGCAAGCCCGTGATTTGGCCAAACGTGATGCGGTTGATATCCGTTACTATTCCATCATCTATAACATCTTGGATGACGTGAAGGGCATGCTCTCCGGCCTCCTCGCCCCTGATCTGCGCGAGAAGTTCCTTGGCTATGCTTCCATCCTTCAAGTCTTCAACATCACCAAAGCCGGTAAGGTTGCAGGCTGTAAGGTTACCGAAGGTATCGTTAAGCGCGGCGCGAAGGTTCGCTTGCTGCGTGACAGCGTGGTTATCCATGAAGGTATGCTCAAGACCCTTAAGCGCATGAAGGACGAAGTCAAGGAAGTGCGCGAAGGCTATGAATGCGGTATGGCCTTTGAAAACTACGATAACATTCAAGAAGGTGATCAGATTGAATGCTTCGAAGTTGAAGAAGTGGCACGCCAACTCTAGTTCATACATATCATGTCAAAATTCAAAACCCCAACAGGGTCTTCAGGCCGTTCCCCCCGCCAGCTTCGCGTTGGTGAAGAATTGCGCCATGCGCTTGCCGCATCGTTTCAAGATGGTGACTACCCTTGGCCAGCCGATTTGCCGCGCAGCATTATCACAGTAACCGAAGTGCGGATTAGTCCTGATTTACGCAATGCCACGGCTTATATCGTGACCATGGGCGGGCAACACGCCAATGAAACGGTTAAAGCGCTGAACGCTCACAAATATTACTTTAAAAATGTGATTGCCCAGAATGTGGAATTGCGTTTTGTACCACAACTCCATTTCCAATTGGACACATCGTTTGAATATGCCGAAAAAATCGAGCGCATTCTGCACGACCCCAATGTGGCGCGCGATCTAGCCAAACACGACGATTAATGATCGCTGGATTTATGATGGCTTTTGCATGCCTGCCATGGATGGCAGCAGAAAAACCAGATATGCGCAAATTTGTGACGTTTGTTCCATAAGCTTGATAGCAACATCGCAAGTCTCCAAGTTATAGCTTTTTGTTATAACCCCAGATCTTTTGGGGTCCACTCTTCGCCGCAATGTCGGCCTTCTCTTTTTATCCATGACGACGGTATATCGAACGTCTTGGGCTTTGATGCACAGCGAAGCTTTAAATTATCTTTTGTACCTGATGTATAGAAATCGCCATTCAGGGTTGTGCCCGGCTTGTATTCGCCTTTGGTGCGCTGATACAGATTGCGCTGAACTTCATCGACATATTTGTCGGCTAATTTCCGTACCTGGGGGTCGCTGGGGTCGTGTTTGGCATATTCGCCATGAACTTTACGATTGGCCGCTACTTCGGCATGCTGACGGATCTGGGTAATTGCTCGCTTTTCATCAGCACTCAGCTTGTAATCTATGGCCATAAAAGACTCCATTACCGCTTGAATATTCACCCACTCTATGCTCTGTCACTTAAAATACATTTAAAATATAATTCAAATACCTGTTAACCATGATGTTGCCATTTCACATTTATGAACAACAAGAAACCGCGCAATAAAATAAACGGCTGGCTCACGCTGGATAAGCCCGCGGGGCTTTCCTCCACGCAGGCGCTTGGCCGCGTGAAGTGGCTTCTAAACGCAGATAAAGCAGGGCATGGCGGTACACTTGACCCTTTTGCAACTGGGGTTTTGCCGATTGCACTTGGCGAAGCGACTAAACTTATCTCATATGTATTGGACGGAAAAAAATCCTATGCCTTCACCGCCATCTGGGGCGAAAGCCGCAACACGGATGATTACACAGGGCAAATTACAGCAACATCTGTAAACCGTCCAACACCAGATATGATAGCAAAAGCACTGGAGCAATTCCGAGGCACGTTTCAACAAATGCCGCCGCAATTTTCTGCATTGCACGTGAATGGCGAACGCGCCTATGACCTTGCACGTGCTGGCGAGACCGTGGAATTACAAACCCGTGAAGTAACCATTACACGGTTTGACTATATGGGAAGCCCCGACGAGCATTCGGCCAACTTTATCGTAGATTGCTCCAAAGGCACGTATATACGCTCGCTGGCACGTGATTTAGGCCGCACAATGGGATGTTTGGGGTATGTTAAGACATTGAAACGGCTAGCCTGCGGCCCATTCACGTTAACGAACGCGATTTCGCTGGAAACCCTTGAAGAAATCGGGCAAAAAGAGGGCGGTCTGGAAAGGTTCCAGACCGTATTATCGCCTCTTGCAACCGTGCTGGACGACATCCCGGCTTTGGCTGTCAATGAGGTAGAGACGCGCCGCTTGCGGCAAGGCCAACATGTGATCGTGCACCCGTTGCGTATCACATCTTTGCAAAGCACCGAAATCATCATGGTCAAACATAATGATGAATGTGTGGCTCTGGCAAAGATTGATGGCCATGCCATTCATCCGGTGCGTGTCTTTCACCTTTCATAAAAAGGAGTACCCGATGTCGAAGCACCAAGAACAAAAGCAAGAAATTGTTTCAAAATACGCACGTTCAGCAAATGATACCGGTTCACCAGAAGTACAAATTGCTTTGATTACCGATCAAATGAACTGCTTGAGCGAACATTTGAAAAACCATCCAAAAGACAACCATTCGCGCCGCGGCCTCCTGAAAATGGTTGGCAATCGTCGCAGCCTTCTGGATTATTTAAAGTCCGTAAACCAGGAAAGCTACCAGAACATCATCGAAAAGCTTGGCATTCGTAAGTAAGCTCAAGCAATTCGTGACGAATAACCCGTCCTTGGTTCATCCAAGGACGGCTCTTCTAAAAGAAAAGAAACCCAACATGGAAGCAAAAGAAACAGGTGTCTTGAGTGGATCATTCCAAGCGATTGGAATCATGTACTCAGGTCACTTTTCTTTTGCGTCCAAAAACACGTAAACAGAAAAGGAAAAGACTATGTTTAATATACAACGTAAAGAAATCATGTGGGGTGGCCGCAAGCTGTCCCTTGAAACCGGCAAAATTGCACGCCAAGCCGATGCAGCCGTTATCGCAACCTACGGCGAAACCACCGTGCTCTGCACCGTTGTGGGCGCAAAGAAAGCAAAAGAAGGTCAGGACTTCTTCCCGCTCACCGTGAACTATCAGGAAAAAGCATATGCTGCCGGTAAAATTCCTGGTGGTTATCTGAAACGCGAAGGCCGTCCATCCGATTATGAAACACTCACCAGCCGTCTGATTGACCGTCCAATCCGTCCATTATTCCCGGAAGGCTTCTTGAACGAAGTACAGGTTGTGGCAACGGTTCTCTCGCACGATATGGTCAACGATGCGGATATCATTTCGCTGATTGGTTGCTCTGCCGCCCTCACCCTTTCAGGTATTCCATTCATGGGCCCTGTTGGCGGCGCAAAGGTTGGCTACAAAGATGGCGAATTCATCTTGAATCCAACAATTGAACAACAAGCAACCAGCGACTTGGATTTGGTGGTGGCCGGAACTACCGAAGGCGTTTTGATGGTTGAATCCGAAGCCAAGGAACTGCCAGAAGACGTGATGCTGAAAGGCGTGATGTTCGGTCACAAATCCTTCCAGCCTGTTATAGAGATGATCATCCAACTTGCCGAAGTTGCGGCAAAACCAGCTTGGGAATTGCCAAAACCAGCATTCGACAAAGCAGCATGTGAAAAGAGACTCGAAGCCCTTATCGGCGCAGATCTTAAAGCTGCCTATGCTGAAACCATTAAGCAAAATCGTCAGAACAAACTATCTGCTCTGCGCGATAAAGCTGCGGCAGGCATTCCAGAAACTGAATTCAGCCCTGAAGCTGTTGCCCAAACAGTCGAACTCATGGAATACAACCATGTTCGCAACATGATTTTGGACACCAAGAAACGCATTGATGGCCGCGATACCAAGACCGTTCGTAATATCGTGAGTGAAGCAGGCGTTCTGCCACGCACCCATGGTTCGGCATTGTTCACACGCGGCGAAACTCAGGCCTTGGTTGTGGCAACCCTTGGCACAGCACAAGACGAACAACGCATTGACGAACTGACCGGTGATCGCACCGAAGGTTTCATGTTGCATTACAACTTCCCGCCATACTCGGTCGGTGAATGTGGCCGCATGGGTACACCGGGCCGCCGCGAAATCGGCCATGGTAAGCTTGCATGGCGCGCACTGCACCCATGCTTGCCAGCCAAGGAAAGCTTTCCCTACACCATCCGCCTTGTTTCAGAAATTACTGAATCAAACGGTTCATCATCCATGGCAACCGTGTGCGGTTCGTCTCTTGCGTTGATGGATGCAGGCGTTCCACTTGCCCGCCCTGTTGCAGGCATTGCAATGGGCTTGATTAAAGAAGCAAAGGGTTATGCCGTTCTGTCCGATATTCTGGGTGATGAAGATCACCTCGGCGATATGGATTTCAAGGTAGCCGGTACCGATAAAGGTATCACTGCCCTGCAAATGGACATCAAAATCACATCCATTACCGAAGAAATCATGCAAGTTGCACTGGCGCAAGCCCAGCAAGGCCGTATGCACATTCTGGGTGAAATGGCCAAGGCCCTTACCGGCGCACGCGCGGAATTGAATGCAACCGCGCCGCGTATCACCACCATCCAAATCCCCGTGGACAAAATCCGCGAAGTGATTGGATCAGGCGGGAAGGTTATTCGTGAAATCACCGAAAAGACCGGCGTTAAGATCGACATCGAAGATGATGGCCGCGTAATGATTGCCTCCAACGATGAAGCAAAGGCCAAGGCCGCGCTGAACTGGATTAAGGGAATTGTTGCCGAACCTGAAGCTGGCGTCATCTATGAAGGTAAGGTTGTAAAAATCATGGATTTCGGCGCATTCGTAAACTTTCTTGGCAGCAAGGATGGTTTGGTGCACATCTCCGAACTTGCCAACCAGCGCGTTGCAAAGGTCAGCGATGTGGTAAAGGAAGGCGATATGGTCAAGGTTAAGTGCCTCGGCACCGATGACCGTGGCAAGGTTCGCCTTTCCATGAAAGCTGTTAATCAGCAAACCGGTGAAGATTTAACCAAGCAGCAAGCTGCGGGTTAATCTAACCCTCATATCCTAATAAAACGCCCGGATGTGAATCCGGGCGTTTTTATTTGTGCACCTATTTCCTATCTGTTACTCCAAACTATGACCGCGCTCCTTGTTGCCATCATTGTCGGGCTTTCCTATGCCGTACAATCCACCTTCGGATTTGGCGCTGGGTTGATTTCCCTTCCCTTCCTCACCTTGCTGATTGGCGCAAAAGCCAGCATCAGCATGAATTTGATTTTCCAGACCATGACTGGGTTCTTGCTATTCAGCGTTTGGAAGGATATTTCGTTTAAAAAATTACCCCTATTCTTATTCACCGTATTCATTGGGATTGTTTGTGGTGTTTTATTCCTGAACCATGTCAGCGATAGCACACTGGAAGTATTACTAGGATGCTACCTTGTGTTCTATGCAGGCAAGCAAATGGTGGGGCACCGTTTTCCCAAACATGAAATGTACACCAAACTCAAAGCCAGCCCGCTTTATGCGATTGCTTGCGGGTTTCCGGGCGGGCTCATTAGCGGTGCATTCGGTACAGGCGGCCCCATGCTGGTATCGTTTGTAAAAAGCATGAACCTCCCCAAAATCAACATGCGCGCCACTATTTTGCTGGTGATGTTTTATTGCAATGTGTTCCGCGTATGGATGGCATGGAAAACAGGCCAGTTTGATAAAACCGCCATTACCTATGCGCTTTATGCGCTGCCGCTATTTATAGGAGGTATTTTCTGCGGCAGCATCATCTCACGCATTTTGACGGAAAGTCAGTTCAAGAACTCGATCAACATGATCATTCTGTTGGCCGGCGGCTCGCTATTGATTAAGCACTTTATATTCTGATTATTGGAACGCGCTTTCGCAGAAACTACGCAGTTTACGGCTGTGCAGATTTTCAAGACCCTGCTCGCGCAGTAATTCCATCGCCAGCAAACCAATCTTTAAATGCTGGTCCACCTGATCTTTATAGAATTTATTGGCCATGCCGGGCAGCTTAATCTCGCCATGTAATGGTTTATCCGAAACGCATAGCAGTGTCCCATAGGGCACGCGGAAGCGGAACCCGTTGGCAGCAATCGTCGCGCTTTCCATATCCAGTGCAATGGCTCGGGATTTGCTGAAGCGTTCCATTAATTTGGAATAACCGGTGATTTCCCAATTGCGGTTATCAACAGTTACTACCGTGCCCGTACGCATCACCGACTTCACATCATACCCGCCTTCTTTGCCCGTGACCTTGGCGACGGCTTGCTCTAACGCTTTTTGCATTTCAGCCAGCGCAGGCACAGGCACCCATTGCGGCAAATCGCGGTTTAATACGTTGTCATCCCGCACATAAGCATGCGCCAGCACATAATCACCCAAACGCTGCGTTTCATGAAGCCCGGCACAATGCCCCAACATCATCCAAGCATGGGGGCGCAGCACCGCAATATGATCGCTGATATTCTTCGCATTGCTTGGGCCGATACCGATATTCACCACCGTGATGCCATTATGATCCTCACGCATCAAATGGTAGGCAGGCATTTGCGGCATACGGGTTAACCGCTCGATCGCTGCTTCCTTGTTTTCAATATTTGCATTAACGGTAATGCGGCCGCCGGGTTCCACAAGACCGATATATTGCTTACGATATTTGGCAACTTCGGAATCGGCAGTTTTAGTGAGGATATCCTGCGCAAGACGCATGAATTCATCGACATAGAATTGGTAATTGGTAAAAATTACAAAATTCTGGAAATGCGCAGGGTTGGTCGCCGTGTAATGGCGCAACCGGTGAAGCGAATAATCCACGCGCGGCGCGGTAAATAATGCCAAAGGTCTTGAACCATCGCTGAATGCCCCAAAGGTGCCATTCACAATCGTATCATCCATATCCGCAAGGTTTGGCATATCAAAATGGTTGCGGATTTGCGTTACACTATCGGGCGTCAAGCCTTCTTCCAGATGCATGCCTTCGGCAAAAGCAAAATGCACGGGGATACGCTCCTGCGCAACGCCCACTTCCAAAGGAACCTTGTGGTTATCAAGAAGCAACTGGAACTGTTTTTTATAATATTGCTCGAAAATATCAGGGCGAGTCAGCGAAATGCGGAACGTACCAGCGCCTTGCACAAATCCAAAAGACAAACGGCTATCCACCTTTTCTGCTTTGGCCGTAGTAATCGAGATATAAGGGTAATTGGCGGTCACACGGCCATCAGGCATTTTACCTTTGGTGAATGCATTGAATGTTTCACGTAGGAAACCCGTATTTGTGTCATAAATTTCTTTGACGTAGTGAAATGCCTTTTCCGCATTATCAAACAAGCGGCGGTTTTCAGGCGTAGGACGAAAAGGTTTGATAACAGTCATATATTCACTCAACTCCGCATAAGGCTTTGGCAAAGGCATCTGCCGCGAAAGGTCTTAAATCATCAATCCCTTCCCCGACGCCAATAGCATAGACAGGAAGCTTAAACACATCGGCGAGCGCAACCAATACCCCCCCTCTGGCAGAACCATCCAGCTTTGTTAGAACAAGGCCGGAAACTGCCGTCAAACTCTTGAAAACATCAACCTGCGTATGCGCATTTTGCCCTGTGGTGGCATCCAGAACCAACAGCGTTGCATGGGGAGCTGATTCGTCCATTTTCTGAATCACGCGGATGATTTTTTGCAATTCCGCCATCAGCCCAGCCTTGTTCTGCAAACGCCCTGCGGTATCAATCATCACCACATCCGTGCCATTCACTTTGGCTTGTTCCAATGCCTTGTAGGCAAGACTTGCGGGATCTGCATTTTCTGAACCCGTCAGTAATTCGCAATTTGCGCGCTGCGCCCACACTTCCAATTGCGAGACAGCAGCAGCGCGAAAAGTATCACCCGCAACCATCAAAACTTTTTTCCCGTTTTGTGTCAGCTGTTTTGCTAGCTTGCCCATCGTCGTGGTTTTACCAACACCATTCACACCAACCATTACCAACACAAAGGGTTTATGCGTAGAAAAATCCAGCGTCGCTGCAACAGGGTTTAATACCGCAGTGATTTCATCTGCCAATGCTTCACGGATTTCGCGGTCAGATATATCCTTGCCAAAGCGTGTCTTACGTAATTGCGCGGTCAGCTTTTGCGCAGTGGCAACGCCAATATCCGCTTTAATCAGTAATTCTTCCAGAGCGTCCAGCGTTTCATCATCCAGCTTTTTTTTAGTAAAAATGCCGGTAATTCCATCGCTAAGCTGCGTTGTGGATTTGGAAAGGCCGCTTTTGAGCTTTTCCCATAAGCTTCGCTTCACCTCATCGTGTTCAGTCTTTTCAGAAGATGGCGCTTCGGGCTTATCCGTTTCCTTTTTTTTGAAAAATCCAAACATCTTATTTGCCGTTCAATAACGCCTCGGACAATTCACCGGTAAAGCTGGTTGCAACCGGGCCTGTCATGAGCACATGACCATTTTCCAGCCATTCCATGCTAAGCACGCCGCCATCCAATTCGATATCGGCCTTACGTTCGGTTAACCCGCGGCGTACTGCCGCAACAATCACCGCGCAGGCACCCGACCCGCAGGCAAGCGTAATGCCCGCACCGCGTTCCCACACACGCATGCGCATATGCGTTCTGTCTTTTACTTCTACAAATTCTACATTAGTCCGTGCAGGAAATAGGGAATGGGTTTCAACCTGCCTGCCCCATGTTGTGATATCGGTTTTTGCAACATCTTTTACAAAGAATACCGCGTGAGGATTGCCCATATTCACGCCAACCGCTGGCGGCAGGCCCGCAATCCCCGTATCGATATTTAGGGTATCAAGCGGTTTGGATAAGGGAATGGCGTTCCATTCCATCAAGGCAGCACCCATGTCAACGGTAATCAGGTTACCGCTACGTGTTGTCTTCAATATATCATAGGGGCTTTCGATCGTTACCACGCTTACACCCTTGGCATTCATTTCCAGTTCGGCAACACAGCGCGTAGCGTTGCCACATGCAGATGCTTGTGACCCATCGGCATTATGAATACCCATATAAAGGTCAGCGCCTTTGGTTGAATTTCTAACGACAATTACTTGGTCACACCCAACTCCGCGATTGCGGTCGGCGATGCGTTTTATTTGGTCAGGCGTTGGTTGAAAGCCGCTTTCGCGCGCGTCCAGAATGACAAAGTCATTCCCCAACCCGTGCATTTTGATAAAGGTGATAGGCATTGCATTAATATAGTGGCTTTTAAATCAAAAAGCCAACGCTGCAATAGCGCTTATCTACGGCCACCCACGGCTGCTTGCGTATCGGGGCTGTCCACATCTTCGTCAACACCGTCATACAATGGGTCTGGCGCTTGGCCGCCTTGTTGCTGCTGGTTGTGTGGCTGATAATCAGTCTGACTCATCGACTGACCTTGTGGCTGGCCTTGGTCATATTGATTGCCACGATTATCGGGATTCCCATAACGCTGTTGGTTACGGTTGTTGAAGTTGTTATCGCGGTTACGGTCACGGCGGAAATTCTGCTGACCATTTCCATCTGGGTTGCCTGCAAAATTACCGTTTTGCTCTTGCGGTTGACCTTCTGGGTTTTGACCCTGCTCGGAACCTTGGGATTGGCCTTCCGCATATTGTTGCGGCTGTGGCTGGCTTTCCCATGAAGCCTGACGCGCACGTTGTTCAGCTGCAGTGGCTTCGTTAATTGCTTCGATAATGCGGTAATAATGTTCAGCATGCTGCAAATAGTTTTCAGCTAATACACGGTCGCCGGATGATAACGCATCCTTGGCAAGAGCCTGATACTTTTCATGCACCTGAAACGCGTTACCACGTACGCGCATATCCGGGCCATTGCTGTCAAAAATCTGGTTACGAAGGGATTGGGCAGAACGGTTTTGACCTTGCCCGCCTTGACCATTGTGACGTCCGCCGCCATTTCCACCACCATGACCGTGACGGTTCTCATTACGACGTCCACCGCGGCGTTGGTTTTGACCTGGTCTCATGCTTTCAATTCCTTAGTTAAAGTTAGCGTAAAAGTTTAACACCGTTATCAATGTTTTCTGACATTAAGTTTTTTGACATTCATTGGGAAAAACGCTTTTCGCAGTTTTTATCCCCGGTTTTTAAAACCAATGCTTGAAGAATATCAAGCACACCCCGCGCGCTTCATTTTGTTTTTAAAAGCCGCGTTTATTACCTGCCGCTAATCTGGCAGAATGATAAGGATGCGACAAGTGATTTTTATTTGCTCTAATAGCGCCGAAAAATAAGCGATTTTCTATGGTTTTAACCAAATGGGCGCGTAAAAATTAATTGCCATCCAGGCATTGATTTCAAAACAAACAGCATGACCACATATAAAACTGCGACCAAAACGCCGGCAATGATTCCTACACCGCCCGCGCTTTGCGATATGATTTTTTCGGAAGCGCCTAATTTTTGCTGCAACCGCTTGGCAGCGGCAAAACGCAGTAGCATGTGTTGCAGGAAATAACCACCTGTGCAAATTGCAACATCGAATAAAAATGCAGAAATCGGTTTAGCCAAGGTTGCGATGGTTGCGCGAATACCTGACGTGATGATGAAATAGTCTGCTGCAACGAACATCACGACTGAAATAACCGCTACAATTATCCGCGCCAGAATAGTTTGGCTGTGCACCAATTTACGCATCACATTCAGTACGCGCCCAGCCATTTCAAGTGATAAACCAGCCGGATAAAGCTGACGCAGCATTTTGGCTTCCACGTGCTTGAGTTGCAGCAACCCGAAGGCTTCGCGGCATACGCGGATTTCCAATGCCTTGGCAAGCGTATCGGGCTGTTTGGCAGCCTGTTCAAACTGGGCAATCTTGGGTTCAATCGCGGTATCAATAAATGCTGGCAGATCGAGAATGACGCATTTATGGCCAAGCAATGCGCATTTCATGGGCTTTCCGTTGATACGCAGCCGCGTTTCAGCATAGGGCATAACAGCGGTATAAGGAATAAATGGCGCAGCTGCGTTGGATGTATCCAGCTCTTTTGCTGAAATTGTTGCATGACCCTTTGCAAGCGTTTTGGTGCCAGCGCGTGCAATGGCTTTACGAAAACCGCCCGGTAAATTTGCACTATCGGTTATTAAAAATTCTGCTTTTGCAGTTGGAAGAATATTTATTTCCGTTGTGAATGAACCGTTACCGTTGCACATATTGCATTTTACGCGGCCTTGTCCACGGCATTGCACACACTGAACCTGACGTTGCCCGCGGCAGTCGCGGCAATACACTTGGCGCGAGCCGTTGCAATAACTGCAATACTGCTCTGGATCTGCGTTGTTAAGCCCCGTACCGTTACACGATGTGCAGTTTTCCAGTCCGGTTTCGTGGCAACGAAAGCATGACACAAGCCCTGTTTGGTGACATGTGCTGCACCCAATCAATGACGCACCGTTGCATGCAGTGCAAGGTGTATCGCAATAAAAAGCTTTCGCCATGCTATCAATAATCACATCGGCTTTTTCAAGGCCCCATGCTTGCCCCGGCTCTGCCAATAATTGGCGCGCTGCGTCCCTGCTCCACAACCCACCGGTTTCAACGGATGTTTTTAATTCCGTGATTTTTTGTTCAACATCTTTTTCCCCAGCGATTTTTTCAGCGCGGTCTTTGGGCAGACTTTTGGTATTTTTAAATCCACCCGGATAGGTTGCGTTTTCCCGAACCATTTCCAGCTTTAAATTCATCTGTGCATGAACGGTAAGTGTAACCTCTTCACTGCCCAGCAATTCAACCTTGGATGGGTCAATACCGTTTCCATCGGCAGCGCTTTTTATTTTTGCAATTCCTTCAAGGGTAAGTTTGTTATCTGTCATGCCCGCCCTCGGTAACAATGCGGGTCGGGTTTGGCTCGCCAAGCCCTGGAATAGGTATCAGATCCGCTTTTTTGAAGCGCGGCTTCTTTATAATCTGCTCGCGGTTCACTTGCTTCATGGCTGGGCGCGCATAAACCTGCTTACTCACCTCAATCAATAATACGCCCGCAAGCCCCGGTAAAATTACGTCGCAATTCTTTTCAATCCAACTTACATAGGGCGCGAGAAAGCGTGTGCCAAAAGGCGGCACATACAATGCACGCGCATGGCGTTCTACCTGAAATCCATGATGCGTTAAAATCCGGCGGATATGCGGCAATGAAAACGAGAAACCAAAGCCAAACGGCGTGCGTTGTTCCCGCGCCCACCACCCACTGCGATTGGGAACCATGATAATCATGCGCCCGTTGCTGGAAAGCACGCGCCCCATCTCCTGTAACACATCACCGATATGTTCCGTATTCTCTGCCATGTGCATCATCAAAATCCGGTCAACCGAATTATCTGCAAGCGGCAGCGCGGCTTCTTCCGTCAGACTGCTAAGGTTTGCAGCGCCACGCGGCCACCATGTAATACCTTGTTGCGCTGGCATGAAGGCAAGAACACGTGCGGCTTCATTTAAAAACGGGCGAAGATATGGCGTGGCATACCCAATTCCCAACACTGTTTCGTTAGCAATATTGGGCCATAATTTACGAACACCCTCGCGCACCAACTTCTGCGCCAACTGGCCCAGATCGCTTTCATAAAATTCACGAAGATCAACTACATCAGGATACATGCGGCTTCATTAAAGTGATTTCTTAGGTGCCGGAAATTCTAAAACAGATAAGTTAATGAGTAATGAGAAAAATAGAGTATATAAAACAGCGTTTTATTGACCTTTTTGCACAGCAGCCAACTCAACCACCCGCAACATCTCGCTCCACACATTCAAACTGCGGAGTTCGTCCAATGTGACCCAGCGTGTTTCGGTAATATCACTCGCGGGCTTTGCATCCCCACTCACCCACCGTGCATTCACTTCCACAATTGAATAATGGTATTGAACCCGCTCATCACTATCCCTTGTGATGCCATCAATCGCCGTGATGATGTTAAATGGCTGGATGATAATTCCCGCTTCTTCGCGTGCTTCGCGCACCGCACATTCAAAATGCGTTTCGCCTACTTCCAGTGCACCGCCAATAATTCCCCATTGGTCTTTGCCAGGCGGCTTCCCACGGCGGATAATCAGTGTCTTATCACCTTGCCACACAACAACGCCAATCGCAGGCCAAGGATGTGCTGGATAGCTGCGCTGCTCCATCATTACGCCATATACTGGCCGCCATTGATGGTCAGGGTTGAGCCGGTAATAAATGCGGCATCATCGCTCACCAAAAAACGCACTGCGCGAGCAATTTCCTGTGTATGGCCCAAACGGCCAACCGGAATGCGTGCGATGATTTTCGATAAAATGGACTGCTCAACCGACTGCACCATTTCCGTATCAATATAACCCGGCGCAATGGCATTGACAGTAATGCCTTTGCTTGCTGTTTCCAGCGCCAATGATTTAGTGAACCCCACCATGCCGGCCTTTGCCGCTGCGTAATTCACTTGGCCAAATTGTCCTGCTTGACCGTTGATAGACCCGATATTCACCATGCGACCAAAACCACGTTCACGCATAGAATTGATAACCGCGCGCGACATATTGAAAACGGAGGATAGATTCACGCGGATAACATCATCCCACGCATCATAGGTCATTTTATGCAACGCCGCATCACGCGTGATGCCAGCGTTATTGACCAGAATATCAATCGGGCCATGTTCCTTGGAAAGCGTAGCAACTTTTTCTTGGCATGCAGCAAAATCACCCACATCCCATTTGGAAACGGTGATGCCTGTTTTCGCGCTGAACGCTTTTGCACGTTCATCATGCGATGCGTAATTCGCAATAACCTTGTATCCCGCTTCATGGAGGCTTACTGAAATCGCTTCACCAATCCCGCGGATACCACCCGTCACAATCGCAACTCTAGCCATCTTGCCTTTTCCGTTCTGATTTGATTTGCCAAATTTTATTTACACGTGTTGTTGCTTGAAATTTTGACTTTTTAATAGCTTACTTTTCAATCGTAAGCGCAATGCCCATACCGCCGCCAATACATAAGGTCGCAAGACCTTTTTTGGAATTACGGCGTTCCATTTCATGAAGCAATGTGACAAGAACGCGCGCCCCGGATGCGCCAATCGGGTGGCCAAGGGCAATCGCACCGCCATTCACATTCACGCGCGCGTGATCCCAGCCCATTTCCTTATTCACCGCTGCGGCTTGCGCAGCAAAAGCTTCATTGGCTTCGATTAAATCCAGATCCTGTACATTCCATCCGGCTTTTTTCAAAGCCGCACGGCTCGCAGGAATGGGGCCCGTCCCCATCAATGCCGGGTCAACGCCAGCGGTTGCCCATGAAGCAATACGGCCCATGATTTTTAATTTGCGCTTATTGGCTTCTTCTTCACTCATCAACACCAGCGCGGCAGCGCCATCGTTTATGCTCGAGGCGTTACCTGCGGTTACGCTGCCGCCTTCCTTTACAAATGCTGGCTTGAGTTTTGCAAGTGCTTCCATCGTTGTGCCCGCGCGCGGGTTTTCATCCGTATCAACAACGCGGTCACCTTTCTTTTCTTTAATTGTAACAGGAACGATTTCTTGCTTGAACTTTCCTTCCTTCATCGCGGCTTCGGCTTTGTTTTGCGATGCCAGCGCAAACGCATCCTGCATTTCACGGGTAATCTGGTGATGCTGGGCGACGTTTTCAGCTGTTTGGCCCATATGGTAATTGTTATAAACATCCCACAACCCATCGCGTATCATCGTATCAATCAATTCGCCATTCCCCATGCGCACACCGCTGCGCAATTGCATGGCGTGGGGTGAAAGGCTCATGCTTTCCTGACCGCCTGCAACCACAATCTCTGAATCACCGGCAAGAATGCTTTGCATCCCCATCGCCACTGCGCGAAGGCCCGAACCACAAACCTGATTGATGGTCAGCGCTGTTTTTTCGTATGGGATGCCAGCGGCAACGGCCGCTTGACGCGCTGTGTTTTGTCCCTGCGCTGCGGTCAAAATTTGCCCCATCACTACATCGCTGACTTCTTCGGCTTTGACATTGGCACGGCTCAGCGCTTCTTTGATTACTGTACCACCCAGTGTCACTGCCGGAACGGAGGACAGCGACCCCGCAAATGTGCCAATCGCAGTACGAACGCCAGAAACAATAACAACAGATTTTGACATACAATATCCTTAGGTAATGGGGAGGCTTTGAATGGCACTAAAGTAGTGTCTGATTCAATGAGAAGCAAGCCAGCTAAAAAGCGCAGGCCAGACCTTATCGCGCGCTGCACCATTCACCATCATACTGATATGCCCGAATTCGGGTTGAATAACCGTGGCTTGGCGCATACCCCCTGCCAATCGTTTTGCGCTGGCGGGCGGAACGATTTTATCGTTTTGCGGAATAACATGCAGGCTGGGCAGGTTGATGTCCTGCGGGCGTATGGTTTTGCCTAATACTTTCCATCTGCCATTTGCTGGCGTGTTTTGAATATACCATCCTTGCAAACAGGTTTCGGCCACCTTTCCCACCAAGGGAACGCCTTCATTGACCCAATCTTCAATAAGCACAAAGGCACGTTCTTCTGCGCTGCGCGGCTTCATGCCTGCAAAGCGCAAGAATTTATCGAGTATGGCAAAGGGTTGCAGGCTGATGAAAAAGCATTGCAATACATCCACGGGCAATTCGTTTTGCGTTTTTAAAATCGGTTCAATATGCGGCAGCATTTTTTCAACGCGGGCAGATTGTTCACCGCCATCTGCGTGAAAATCCCATGGCGTTGCTAAAAACATCAGACTGCGAATGGCATCTTGCGCATGGGTTGCAAGCGCAGCCGCAAGCAATCCGCCCATGCAATAGCCAATTACATGCACAGGGCCTCCCTGAAGCTTGTTGGCAATATTGAGGGCAGGAAATAGTCGCTTGGATAAATAATCATCTAATGAAAAACCGGATTCTTCTTTTCCCGGCATATCCCAATCAAGAAGCAACGGACGAAACCCTTTTTCGGCCAAATCCCTGACAAAACTTTGCCGCACATCGATATCAAGCACATGATAACGGTTGATCAGCGATGGGATGACCAGCACGACAGGTTTAGCACTGTTTTTATTTGAAAAATCCAGCAGCCGGGTTGTGCCCGCGCGCCATATAGCGTTTGGCTCGTCATCACGCCGCGCAATATCAGAACTGCGATAGCGCGTTAGCGCATCAAGAAAAGTTTGGTATTGGGTGGTTGCCAGCTTATGCAGCGCGTCGTTGAACCTGTGTTCAGCGTTTTCGCTTTGGGATTTTTGTTGTGGCGTTTTTTGGTATTGCGCTTTTAATGTTTTCCAGCGTTGCCGCAGCAGTTTTCTTTTTTGCTGAAGGTTTTTTGGCAGTACGCTTTCCGTCACTTTCGAATTCGGCAAATCGCTTTTCAAGATCTGCGATGCGGCTGGCAAGCTGAGCCACAGCATATGTGCTAGCGCCAGATAAAGCGGAAGCGGCCGCGGACCTATTCTCGGACCGATACGCCGCGCCGCTTTGGATTGTTTGCGCAGTTCTGGTTTTGGATTGGTCATTGCCGCCTGCACTTCCTGCCCCGGTATTTCCTATAGGTGAGTTCATATTGGCTGCCTTGCCCAGCTGTTCCAGCATCATCAGCCATAAATCCATCCCTCCCGAAAAAAGCGGAGAAAACATTTGGGAAATCTGCGGAGATAGCAAGCTTGCGGTCGGCTCCACGCCTTTCTTGGCATCCTTCATGGTATCAGGATTATTCAGAAAATGGGCCAATTGCTCACGCCATAAATCAAGGGTCTGCATGGCAAGGCTATCATAGCTAAATGCACCACTTGCGCTTTTCGAACTAGGCTTCTTTTCGGAATCGTTTTTTTTGAAACTGGATGGTGGATTTTCCTGCTGGGCTTTTTGTTCAGGAGAAGATTTCCTTTTTGATGCCGTTCGTGCGCGTGACATTTGGCCTCCTTCTTGCTTCTCAGCGTTGGCGGCGTTCGCATCTGCTGTCATCTCTATGATAGACCTAGAGAATTTCTGGTGTTGCGAAAGCACAGCTAAAGGATTAAACTGTCTTACAGGTTTGTTCAATACCCATTCGTTCTGATGGAAGGCCTTTCTTATGATGGTGCAGCCAACAATGACAAATACTCCCCCGAATTCTACAAACTCGAATGCTCCGAAAGTTAACCCGATTGTTATAAAGAAGTACGCAAACCGTCGCCTTTATAATACGGATACCAGTTCATATGTAACACTGGATGATTTATGCAAAATGATTAAAGACGGTGAAGAAATCATCGTCTTTGACGCCAAAAACGGCGACGACATTACGCGTAGCGTTTTAACCCAAATTATCGTTGAACAGGAAGCCAAGGGTGGACAAAGCCTTCTTCCAACTGGATTCCTTCGCCAGATTATAAGCTATTATGGCGGTAATATGCAGGGTCTAGTTCCCGGCTATCTCGATTTCGCCATGCAGGCGCTGACAAAAAACCAAGGCCAGATGCAGGAAGTGTTCCGCAACAGCTTTGGCAGCCTGTTTCCATTTAACACTATGCAACAAATGACCAAGCAGAACGTCGCCTTGTTCGAACAGACCATGCGCATGTTCTCGCCCTTTGCTCAAGGCAACCAATCGCAACACCCGGTTGGAAGCGCTGAAGCGCAGGCAGAACAAACCGCGCAAGCCGCGCAAACTACGCAACCAGCATCGCCAAACGCAGCGCCACATTTGCGCAGTGTACAAACAGCTGTTCAAACCGGTGTGCAAAACACTCCTGCGCAAGAAAACGAAGAAGATGAAGCGTCTATTCGTTTGATGCAGCAACGCCTCGATGATTTGCAAAAGCAAATCGGCGCGCTTGCTAAAAAGGATGACGAGTAATACTCAACCTAATTGTAATCTGCTGTAGCTAAGGATTTACGGTGATTTCGAGAACCGGAGCGCAGCATGCATTCGTACGTGAGCACCGGAAGCACAGAAAGCGCCGTAAACCCAACGCACAGTTAGAGATTATCGTTTATGCAGAGCACATGCTGGATGCGATCTGGCTGCTTTGCAGGCTGAAGAATGCCGCCAGCGAACCTTGGGTGCGCCCACTGATAATCACTTCGCCGCGACGGTCAACTTGTAGTGCTGAACGTGCAAGCTGCATGGGCGCATCATTCCCCTTGGGTGTCGTCAATTCTTCAATGGCAATGGAAAAGCCGTTTTGATCACCGCTTACTTCGGAAACAACGGTGTTGTTATCTGCAACTTTTAATTTCTGCACGATGACAAATCCTGAATCGGTAATTTTCACGCTGGTGGAGATAGCTTCGCCTGACAATTTATCTTTCAAAACGAATAAGGCGTGTTGCGCTTTTTCAGCTGCCGCCTTTAATGAACGCGATTTACTGGCCATGCCCATCCCCGTAATCAGAGTAAAAAAATCTAAACCAATATCGCTTTAGAGTACGACCTCGGTTTTAACAAAATCTTAGAAATGTCTAAAATTTGAGGGACTTAATTTGATTGAGCCAGCGGGCGCATTAATTACCAATAAAATCGGGCATTACGCCGATACAGCCTTCTTGGGAAGACCGTGCTTTTCATTGTAGCGTTTGCGGATATTGGCCGGTAAATCCACTTCAGGTTTACCGAAGTAATACCCCTGCATATGGTCCACATTGGCTTTACGCAGCCATGCTGCCACTTCTTCGGTTTCAACGCCTTCCGCCACGGTTTCAAGGCCAAGGCCCTTTGCCAACGCAACCAGCGTATTGACCATCACCTGCTGGTCGGCATCATTCACAACATTGCTAAGCAACTCACGGTCAATCTTCAAGGTATTTACCGCTAGCGTGCGTAGATAGCGAATGGATGTAAATCCTGAACCAAAGTCATCAAGCGCAACTTCTCCGCCCAATGAATGCACCGTATCCACAAAGCGTTTGGTTTCTTCAATATCCAGAATCGCGGCTGTTTCAGTAATTTCGATAATCAGGCGTTTTGCCAGATGTTCCTTACCAGCAAATTTTTCGCGCAAGGTATCGGGCCAGCCTTTTTGCGAAGCCGTAAGTCCAGATACGTTCACTGCCAACACCAGTTCCGGGTCAGCAGCCAGCGCGTCAATCGCCATATCCAAAACTTTTTTATCAACCATATTGGCAAGGCCAAGCTGTTCAATTACGGGAATGAACAAACCGGCAGGGATGAAATCCCCCTTTTCATTGATCATGCGAATAAGCGCTTCGAACGATAAAATTCTACCTGACTTCGCGCAGATGATGGGTTGAAATGCCAAGCGCACACCATCGCCTTTTAATGCAGCCAGGGTCTGCTGGCCGATTTCCAACGAACGACGATGGGATTTCGTGCGTTCTTCCGATGGTTGGTATTCAACGAATGCGTTGCGGCCTTGGCGCTGCGCATCACGTAATGCCTGTTCCGCACGTATCATCGCTTCCCACGCAGTGGTCACTGATGTGGGCACGGTCACGCCGCCCATGGACACGGAGACCTGCACAGGACACACAGGACTATCCACCGGCTGTTCGCGGAATGAAGTCAAAAGCTTTTCGCACAGTTGAGATAGTCGATTGCTATCATAATCACGAAGGATGATACCAAATTGGTCACCCCCAACGCGGCCAATCTCAATGACATCTGGTATAAGATCTTGCACACGCTTTAAGGAGCCGAGAATAACGCGGTCTGCCGCATCCGGCCCAATCGCTTCATTCACGTAAGTCATGTTATCAATCGCCATCACCACATAGCCCAGCGATTTACCACTGCCCTTCATCGCGGCGATCATGCTTTCCAGCATTTCAAGCAAATGGGTGCGGTTTGGAAGACCCGTTAAATGGTCGCGGCGGATACGGGTTGTTAAATCCATTTCCAGCATCTTGCGCGCGGTAATTACGCGTAATGCACCACGCACGCGTTGCGGTGTGCCATCTTCAGCAAAAATGACCTGACCACGTTCATGTACCCATGCGGTTGTACCATCATGCAATTTGATACGATAATCGCGGTCAAGGCGCTGCGCTTGGGATTGCAGCATGAACGCATTGAAAACCTGAACATCGGATTCGTGAACACGGCGGCGGAAATCCGCCCCTTTGATATGGACAGCGTTATCTGTTGTACCAAAAAGTGATAAAAGCGATCCGGTCCAGCGCATCTGGTCATCGGCGATGTCCCAGACATATCCAGCATCCCCGGCGGCGAGCAATATACTTAAGGAATTATTCTGTTCAGCCATGCTAAGTTCTAACTAGATGCGCCATATTCAGGCCGTTAATTGAGTATTGCATCATCTTAGATAACTGGACTTAACAAAAGTTAAATGTTGCCAGAATCCGTCCGGAAGGCGAACAAACCCCAATATCTAACGGTATTAAAAATTTCCGATTAAATTGTGGCGCGTAGGTTTTACGGCTTCGTTGCAGGCGCTGCGGGTGTAGCTGGCGCGGGGGCCGGAGCCGATGCAGCAGGCGCGGTTGATTTCGCCGATGACGGCGGCGGTTCTTTTGCAATCTGACGCAGCAGATTTGCAACCTGATCACGCGCCTTGTTCGCCGCGTCCTTGTTTGTGCCATCTCCTTCGTGCATGAACATTGTGAAGAGATGATTATCGGTCAGATAGATAAACAGCGCGACATATGCGTTGTGCTCCTTCATCTCACAGCCCACATTCATGGTACGCATTTGAATACCGGAATAGTTTTCGATTTCACCCTTGGTCACATTAAATGTGCCACTACACTGCTTTTTATATCCGCCTTCCATCAACTCGGTCATCTTCTCCATCGTTGCTTCAGCTGGCACGGGGCGTTCGCGCATACCACCGAACAGACCTTGGGTTTTCCATCCAAAGTCAACAGGCGCTCTGCTGGGGTCTTTGATGGTCAGGATTTCCAAATCTTTTAATCCTGCTTTATCCAGCAACGCTTTTAGGCTAGGCGGGAATTTAATTTCTTTTGCTGCTGCCTTCTTTCCATCTTTTCCAGCTGGCGCTTCGGCTGGTTGCTGTGGCATTGGCTTTTTGCCTGTCCCCACATCAACGCAGGTTTTCAATCCATCCAGTGCTTGCGGCATATTTTTCAATGCAAACTTGGTGGAATCTTCCTTACCTGTCAGCGCAATCATTTTACCGCCACGCAGCGCATCCATCAATTTACTATCTTCATGCATCGGGATAAGTAGCAATTCGGGATTTGCCGCAACCGCCACGGCATCCTTGTTATACACACTACCGATGGATACATTCATCTGGTGCTTTTCGTCTTTGGTAAAACCGGCTTTTGGAACGCCGATACCCAGATTGATTTCCTGTTTTGGTGACAACGCGATTGCAAAAGACAAATCATTGTTAAATTCGGCGCGCATCAGACAGTAATTGAATTCACCTTTCTCGCCTTTTATCATGCCGACTTGCCATTTTTCTTTGGGCTGCGCGACATCGCTCTTGGCTTCAGATTTGCTTTCAGCTTTTTTGGAAGCTGCCTTGGCAGACTCCTTCGTTTTGGCGTGCACATCGCCAGCGCTTGTGCCAAGCATCAGCACGGCAATCAAAAAACATTTCAAAAAAGAAGATGCTGAAAAAGAAAAGGGCATGCGCATAAGAAACCTTGATTAAAATCGCTGAAAATGAAGGCAACAACACCTGATATTGCCAACTATTGATAGCCTTGCCTATTGGGAAAAGCCAGACTAATGTCTCCCATCGTTTGTGACAAGAGCTACCTAAAAACCCTTAAGGAAACGCCTTTCGTGTCAACGCCAAAATCCATAACCCTGCAATCGATTGCGCAAAGCCTTGGCGGAAGCGTGATTGGCAACGACGCATTGGCTGTTCATCGCCTGGTCCATCCAAAAGATGCGAAAAGTGATCAAGATTTATTGCTGGCCTTTGATAAAACGCTGCACTCGTTTTTGGAAACAACACCTGCCCGCGCCGTTGTATTGGCAAAAGAACAAGAAGAACTTGCCCGCACATTTATCGAAAAATATGGGCAGAAAAGTGGCGTTGTGTTAGTTGACCGCCCGCGTTTTGCCATGTCTAAACTCACGGAACTATTTGCCCGTCCTGATTTTACTACCCGCGGCATCCACAAAACTGCCAGCGTGGATGAAACCGCAAAAATCGGAAAAAATGTTGCGATTGGTCCGTTATGTTTTGTTGGCCCGCATGCCGAAATTGGCGACAACAGCACGCTTGTTTCCCAAGTAACACTTGGCGCCTATGCAAAAATTGGCAAAAATAGCCTTGTTCATGCAGGTGCGCGCATTGCGGACTATGTCGAAATTGGTGAGCGCGCTGTTTTACACTATAATGCGGTCATCGGTTCGGATGGTTTTAGTTTTGTCACGCCAGAACGCGGCAGCGTTGAAACAGCCAAAGCAGGTCATGCAAGCACCGTTGAAGCATTTAATCATACCATTCACCGCATTCATTCGCTTGGATCGGTTATCATTGGCAATGACGTTGAAATAGGCGCCTGCACGACCATTGACCGCGGCACAGTGACCCATACGCGCATCGGCAATGGCACCAAGATTGATAATCAGGTGCAAATTGGGCATAACGTGGAAATCGGCGAAAACTGCCTGATTTGCGGCACGGCTGGCATTGCGGGTTCTACCGTAATCGGCAACCGTGTGGTGCTGGCGGCACGCACTGGCATTGCTGATCATCTTAAAGTGGGCGATGATGCTGTGCTTATGGCGGCTTCGCAACTGGGTACTAATTTGCCAGAAAAAGCCATTTATATGGGATTTCCTGCCATGCCACGGGAACGCTTCATGGACCAAATCATGCACTTGGCACGCCTTAAATTTATGAGTAAACGTATCGGCGGTCTGGAGGAAAAGGTTAACAACCTTGAAACCTCAAAAAAGACTGGCTAATACTTCCCTTTCGTTTTTTCACACCCGAGGCACCATTATTATGAGCCAACTTACTGATGAAGTTCTGGATATCGTAGCCCAAAAGGCGATGATTGACCGTGCAAAGCTTTCTGCGGATGCCAAGCTGTCCGACCTGCAAATTGGCTCACTTGATGTGGTGGAAATCGTATTCGCTTTGGAAGACAAGTTTGAAATTCAAATCCCGTTCAACGCCAATTCCACCAATATGGAATTCGAAACCGTTGGCGAAGTAGTCACGATTGTTGAAAAACTCATCGTTGCAAAGAAGGAAGGCCGCATCATCACTGAAGCCGAGCTATTTCCTAAAAAAGACAAACCTGCCGCTTAAGCAAACCTCTTAAAACAAAAAGCATTTCATGAAACGCGTTGCTATTACTGGTCTCGGCGTCGTATCTGCAATTGGTGCATCCGTGCCCGATTTCTGGAACTCGCTTAAAAACGGCGAAACAGGTATCAAGGTTATTACCAATATCCTGACCGAAGGCCTCGTCAATAAAATGGGCGCAGAAGTCAAAGGCTTCGACCCGGCCGTCCATTTTGATCCCAAGAAACTACCGATGTATGACCGCTTTTCGCAATTGGCAATGGTGGCTGGCCGGCAGGCGATTGCTGACAGTGGCTTGAAATTCGAAGGTGAACTGGCTGAAGCCACCGCATGTATTATGGGCACAGGCGTTGGTGGTCAAAACACGCTCGAAGAATCCTATACCAAACTTATCAATTTAGGCGGCGCACTGGGTGCGCAATCAGGTGCAAATGTTCGCGTACATCCGTTCACCGTGCCACGCCTCATGGCAAATGCTGCGGGCTGCCAGATTAGCATGGAAAACAATATTCTTGGCCCCGGCTATACCATCGCCAGCGCATGCGCATCTGCAACACATGCAATTGGTACAGCCTTTCATATGATACGAAGCGGCATGATGACCGCTGTTGTCACCGGTGGTTCCGAAGCATGCTTGACATTCGGTACACTTAAAGGTTGGGAAGCATTGCGCGTTGTTGCACCAGATACCTGCCGTCCCTTCTCTTTGGGTCGTCAGGGTATGGTGCTGGGTGAAGGCGCGGGGTGCCTGGTTCTGGAAGAATGGGAACACGCAACCAAGCGCGGCGCGACCATTTACGGTGAACTAGCTGGCTTTGGCATGAGCAGCGATGCAAAAGACATCACAACACCAGATGCAGGCGGTATGGCACGCGCCATGAAATCAGCCCTGCGCGATGCATCACTGAATACTGGCGATGTACATTATATTAACGCGCATGGCACTGGTACACGCAGCAATGATGCAACCGAAACCAAAGCCATCAAAATGGCCTTTGGCGATACAGTTCCACCCCTATCATCCAGCAAATCGATGTTTGGTCATGCGCTGGGCGCAGCTGGCGCCCTTGAAATGGTTGCAACTATTCTGGCGATTAAAAACCAGATTGCGCCGCCGACCATCAGTTTTGTTGAAAAAGACCCCGAATGTGATTTGGATGTTATTCCAAACACCGCTCGTGAAATGAAGATCAATGCCGCTATCAGCAATTCCTTTGCTTTTGGTGGCTTAAACGCAGTGCTGGCAGTTAAACGCGCCTAACCTATTTTTTATGGCCGATAATGATTTACAAAAATGTACAAGCACTGCGCGCACTAGCAGCAAACGGCGTTCTGCTTTCCCACATATTGTCGGTTGAACAAAAATATGGGGCCGGTTTTACCGTACTAAGTGGCAACGTACATTTTGGCGCTATTGGCGTTGATTTATTCTTTGTTATCTCCGGATTTATCATGGCAGCGCTCGCCAATAATGCGACCTGGGATAAGTTTTTAATCAACCGCGCAACGCGTATCTACCCGCCCTATTGGTTTTATACCACTATTGTACTTATCGTTTCACTGATTGCGCCAAGCATGGTGAATAGCAGCTATGACCACGCGCCATCGCTGTGGAAATCATACTTATTGATACCGGATACTGTAATGCCACTGCTTGCGGTTGGCTGGACACTAATTCATGAAATGTATTTCTATCTCGTCTTTGCATTTATCTTGTTTGCATCACGAGCAGTCAAGCTTCCACTTATTGCTTGGATTGGTGTATGGGCTATTGAAATTATTACGTTCAATTTAAGTAGCACAGTTACATTCACGCAACCTATTCTATTGCTTATCACCCATCCATTCACGTTAGAGTTTATTCTGGGCGTTTGTGTTGGAATGATAATTAGGGAACGTGCATTTGTACAAATCTCATTTATTATTGGCTGCATTATTCTTTTCATTTCTGCGCTTTACATACCACCCGCTTTTACGTTTGACATTGATGTAAAAGATCTGAGGCATGTTTGTCTATTTGGTATTCCCTGTGCATTACTTGTACTCATGGCACTTAAGCTGGAAATGAAAACAATCTTTATTTCACCAAATTGGTTAGTGGAACTGGGCAATGCCTCCTACTCCACTTATCTCGCGCATGTATTGGTGATATCCGCCATAGGCCGGGTTTTCCTTGCGCTGCCATATCACAGCACTTTCTATGAAATCTTATTTGTCTTGGTATGCATGGTTGCGCCAAACATGGTTGGCCTATTTAGCTACCGCTTCATCGAACTTCCGATGCAAAGCAGATTACGCACAGCAATCACAAAATTGCGTCAATAAAATCTTTGCTAAACCAGACTCTTCAACTTATTCGTGTGTTTCACGTGAAACATTATTGATAAGTCTTTGTTTCAACATCACTTTTGAAAAATCAGCTTTGCGCAGCATCGCGTTGCTGTTTCACAATCAGGAAAACATTGGCGATAATCACAATCGCGCCGCCAACATAAATCCACATGCTTGGCACATCGCCAAACACCAGATAGCCTGCAATCGCGCCATAAATAAGTTGCAGGAATTGCGGCGGGCTGGAATACGCTGTTGGTGCAAGCCGATATGCAATCGTCAGGAATGTTTGCGCGAAGGAAAAAAAGATGCCGCCCAGCCCCATCAGCAACAAATCATGGGTTGTCATTTCCTGATAAACAAATAGCGCAGGGATAACCGAACCAATCATCAATGCGCCCGATGTAGTAATGGCAGCAATCTCCGAGCTTTCCGTTTGCATCATCTTGCGCAAAATCACTAACGAGCATGACAGCATAAACGTGCCCATGAACAGCGCCAGCGTCCACCAGTTCATGCTTTCATCAGGACGAACCGCAACCAGAACACCTATGAAATTCACTACCAGAACTAACCATACATATTTGGCAATCTTTTCCTTCAACGTCATTGCTGATACCAGCACGACAATAATGGGCGATGTAAAGATCATCACATAGAATTCCGCCAATGATACATGCGGCAATGCAAGATATGCCAAGGTCTGTCCTGCAATTTGCGTGACCCCGCGCGCAAGATGCAAACCGGGTTTATGAATGTGCAAAACGGTTTTCGTATTTGCCCGATGCTTTACGTAGGCATAGGCTGTCATGAGCAGTGTTGATGTTACAAACATCACCGCCATGACCTGAAACATGGAATAATTCTGTGATACGTATTTTGCTGTCGTGTCAAACGCCGTAAAAAATACAAAGGCGATAGCCGATACGATCATGCCAAGCAAAACGGGTGGGCATTTTATCATACAAGGGTTTCTTTCTTTTGCTGGCGATATTGCAAATAGATAATCATCGCATTGCTTAGGATAATGCATATCGCGCCCAGCACCACTTCGCGTTCCGGTAATTTATTGTTTATTACGGCGTGGGCAATTGTTCCCCAAAAAAACTGCAAAAACTGGCATGGGGCAATAAGATAAATCGGTGCCATTTTATACCCATGCGCATTACAGAAAAACGCCAGCGTTGTGAATACGCCCGTCAATAAAACTTGAAAAATATGTTCTGACGCAATCGGCTTGAATTCAATGGCAACCGGAATTGAAAAGAATACAACCAGCATGGTAATCGGATAAAAGATAAGACATAACGCTGTATCTTTGCGGCCCAAAAACCGTCCTAATAATGCGGTTGCACCAAACAGGCATGCCGCAATCAGCACATAAATGCTGTGGGTGTTAAACCCTTCCGTTCCCGGGCGCAGCGCAATGATGAGGCCAGTAAAGCCCGTAAGCAGCGCAGCCATTTTGGCAAAACCAATCGGTTCTTTTAAAAACAGCCCAGACAAACTTACTGCCAATAGTGGGCCAATAAAAATGATGGTATAAAAATTTGGCAGCGGCACATCGCGGATAGCGATAAACACCAGCACCGTTCCAACCGCCAGAAATCCGCCGCGAATGACATGAATTTTTAAATGATCAGTGTGCAGCACAACTTTTAATCCGCGCCAGCCTTTGCGGACTAATAATATCGTCACCAATGTGGCAAGCACCATGACACAGTTCAGCCACGTTAGTTGCAGCGACGGATACAGATGGGTATCTATCGACATCAATACGTCCTGACAGCTAAAAAAGAAGAAGCCAAAAAACGCAAAAACCATACCCTTAAAGGCGGCCGCATGATGGTTTGGTGGAGAGTTATGCTGTTCTGGCGGCGTAGACATGAGGGCTAAATCAGGGTTTTCTTTTATCATTTTCTTTTTATTGGGAGTTTGGCTAGTATCTGGGCAGAACCTGAACCTCACAACACAATTTTACTGAACATCCATTTTAGAATCATGAATCGGCGCGCGGCACTCTTACTTGGCATTCTGGTTGCCCTTCTTATTGCCTATATTTTTTACTGGTTCGATGTGAAAGCTAACGTCGTTGCACAGTACAACACATGGCAAAAAGAACAGACCGCTGCGGGCGCAACCATCTCTCCGGATATTTCAGTTGGCGGTTTTCCATTTGCGGTCACCCTGCGCAGCGACAATTTCAAATATGAACGCGCAGATGCCTTTCGTATTAATATCCCTGATTTAAAATTATCGGTTAACCCGCTTACTCCATTCCGCATAACGGCAACTTCAGAAAGCCCGGCAAAATTTTATTTCTTTAAAGCCAATTATACCTTCACCACCAAAAGCCTGATGGTAAGTGTCGCGCGCCCATTATTCAAAGCGCGCGGTAAAAATGATAATGGGTTATTTGTTCAAGTGCGCCTTACATCACTCGGGCTTGATGAAAGCCACAAGGTTGCGCTGGGCAATCTTGTGCAAGAACTAAGCTTTAAAGCCAAAGTCAAAGGCGTGTCGCCGATGTGGGATGACAAAAAATCTGTAGAAGCCTGGCGCGACAGTGAAGGTAGCATTGATTTAGACCGCGTATTTTTAAACTGGGGTTCATTGTTGGTAAACGCCAAAGGCAATCTGGTGCTTGATAAAGATAACCAGCCCAATGCAACCCTAAGCAGCACCATTAGCGGATATGAACAGGCGATTGATGTACTACGTGACCAAAACCAGGTACAACCGATTGTGGCGAGCGTGATCAAGGCTGCGCTGAAATTGCTGGAAGATCCAAAAACCCCGCCGGGCGAAGTAAAAACCATCCGCGTACCTGTGACAATTAAAGACAGCAAGCTGTCGATTGCAGGCGTAGATATTACAAGCTGGGATCCGTATCCTGTTCCTTAAGCTGCTGTCAACTTTTTCAAGCCATCTTCGATAGCCGAAATCGCTTCTGACATTTTATTTGGATCAGAACCTCCGCCTTGTGCCATATCAGGACGCCCACCGCCGCCTGTACCACCTAAAATCTGCACGGCTTGCTTCACAACATTTACTGCGTTTACTTGGCCTGTCATGTCTTCAGTAACGCCAACAACGACATTCACTTTGCCTTCAAATGAAGACAGCAGAACAATCACGGATTTTTCTTTCCGCTGCTGCTTTAGCGCATCAACGAGTGATTTAAGATCTTTAGGCGCAACATCATTCATAATTCTTGGCACATACGTGATATCACCAATTTTTTTATTGGCTTTTTCTCCAGCAGTCTCACCACCAATGAGTGCCTGACGCTTCACATTCGATAATTCTTTCTCAATCTTCTTATAATCTTCAACCAGTGATGCGATGCGCGTTGCAACATCGCCCGCATTGACGCGCAAGGCTTCCGCAGCTTGCTGCACCACGCGTTCCTGCTCATTGAAATATGCAAGCGCACCGATGCCTGTTACCGCTTCCACACGGCGGATACCGGCAGCTACGGCACTTTCGCTGATGATTTTAAAGAGGCCAATATCACCTGTACGTTTTACGTGCGTACCGCCACATAGCTCCATCGAGAATTGTTTTGTTTTTCCTTCTTCAAAGCCGCCCATGCTAAGCACACGCACTTCGTCATCATACTTTTCGCCAAACAAGGCCATCGCGCCTTCTTTCATCGCTTCATCGGGCGTGAGGATACGGGTTATCACTTCCTCATTTGCGCGGATGCGGTCATTGACCATATCTTCAACGGCTTTGCGCTGCTCCGCAGTCATGCTCACCGAATGGCTGAAGTCAAAGCGAAGTCTGTCAGGTGTAACTTGTGAACCTTTTTGGCTCACATGTTCACCCAGTACACGGCGCAAAGCTTCATGCATCAAATGGGTCGCGGAGTGGTTAGCGCGAATAGCGGAACGGCGTTCATGATTAACCAGCAGGTTTAAACCATCGCCAATTTTCACGTTACCTTTTTCAACAACACCGTGATGTACAAGCACATCGCCCGCTTCTTTTTTGGTGTCATCGACACGGATAACAGTATCACCAAGCGTCATAACGCCGGTATCACCCACCTGCCCGCCAGATTCGCCGTAGAACGGTGTTTGATTGATAACAATTGAAACTTTTTGGCCGGCATTTGCACTTTGTGCTTTTTTGCCATCAATAACAATCGCTTTGACCTGACCTTCCGCCTTTTCTGTTGAATAACCAAGGAACTCCGTTGCACCGATTTCTTCGCGCAATTCAAACCAGATACGCGATGTGGCCGCATCACCCGAACCCGCCCAGCTTTTACGTGCTTCGGCTTTTTGGCGTTCCATTGCTGCATTAAAGCCTTCAGTATCTACCGTAAGGTTTTTGCCGCGCAAAACATCCTGCGTTAGATCGAGCGGGAAGCCATAGGTATCATAAAGCTTGAATGCAACATCACCGGCCAACGGCTTGCCAGAAAGCTTCATCGCCTCTTCTTCAAGAAGCTTCAGGCCCCTATCCAATGTCTGTTTGAAGCGCGTTTCCTCAAGTTTCAATGTTTCGGAAATAAGTGGCTGCGCGCGGATGAGTTCAGGATATGCCGCGCCCATCAACTTCACCAATTCCGGCAGCAAGCGATACATGAGGGGTTCTTTTGCGCCAAGAATATGCGCATGACGCATGGCACGGCGCATGATACGGCGGAGCACATAGCCGCGGCCTTCATTGCCCGGCATAACACCATCCGCAATCAAGAAAGATGATGCGCGTAAATGGTCGGCAATCACGCGGTGCGATGCGAGTGATGCGCCTTCAGGTTTTACCTTGGTTAAGTCGGCAGAGAGATTAATTAGCGCCATAAACAAATCGGTTTCATAATTTGAATGAACGCCTTGCAATACGGCAGCCAAACGCTCCAACCCCATGCCGGTATCGATGGAAGGTTTAGGAAGCGGAATACGTTTACCCGGTTCCAATTGTTCATATTGCATGAACACCAAATTCCAGATTTCGATGAAACGATCGCCGTCTTGGTCTGCGCTTCCTGGCGGGCCGCCAGCAACCTTTGGCCCGTGATCATAAAAAATTTCAGAGCAAGGACCACATGGGCCAGTATCACCCATTTGCCAGAAGTTATCGGATGTAGGAATGCGAATGATTTTATCATCCGATAAGCCCGCAATTTTTTTCCAATAGCCCGCTGCCTGATCATCATCGGCAAACACCGTTACCAATAGTTTTTCTTTTGGCAGGCCGTATTCTTTGGTGATGAGATTCCACGCAAGTTCGATTGCAACATCTTTAAAATAATCGCCGAATGAAAAATTACCGAGCATTTCAAAGAAGGTATGATGGCGCGCTGTGTAACCGACATTCTCTAAGTCATTGTGTTTTCCACCTGCTCTCACACATTTTTGTGCGGTGGTTGCGCGGGTATAGGGCCGCGTTTCCGCGCCAGTAAAAATATTTTTGAATTGCACCATGCCCGAATTGGTGAACATCAAGGTCGGGTCGTTACGCGGCACAAGCGGGCTTGATTCCACCACGCTGTGGTTAGCGCTTTTGAACGTATCTAAAAAAGTGGTGCGGATATCCGTTAAGGTTTTCATGTAATAAAACGCCTGAGAGTTTGCGGTACTTAAAAGGTGGAGCGCTTATCTTATTGTCTAATTTCCATTGCGCTATAGGTATTTAGAGAGATTATGGCAACGACAGCCCCTTTTATGGGAGGGCTTGTTATCAACAACTACTTTGGTTTTTAGGTTACCTTTCGTTAACCATACCATTAATAATTAACCTTATAATGCAAGTATACAAGAATACTTTCAAAACTTGCGTGATACACTAAGTACATGAAAAGCTTCTTTAAGATTTTCTCGCTCAAACACCGCGCTGCTTCGCTCGCATTAGCTCGCGGGTCGGCTCACGGATTATCGGGCGCCTCCCTTAAACTGCTTCCGTTCTTCTTTTTGGCGATGCTCAGTTTCGCCCCTTTAAATGCGCAAGCGGCACCCCCTTATACGGGCACAGGACCAGGAACAGGCATGTTCGATTGCCTTGGCGAGCTTGATTGGGGCTGCCGCGTTATCGGCTTTTTATTTCAAGTCAATGACAACACCGTAACGTATTATAAAAATGGGGCACCCACTGCGCCAGAAGCACAGACGCCTGCGCTTAAAGCGCTGCGTGCAATGATGGAATTTTTCAGCAATGCGTTGCTGATCATCGCATCCATCAAACTGCTTTTTGAACTTGTACAGATGACAGCAGAAAGCGCGCAGACAGGACAGGTCGGCGGCAAGGATACGAATAAATTGTGGGCACCTATACGATTGGTATTTGCAATCGGCCTCCTTGTTCCAATTCCGAATGAAGGCGGATTAAATTCAGGACAGCTTATTGTTTTGCAAGTTGCAAAATGGGGCTCGGGCATGGCAAGCCAAGGCTGGAAAGTGTTTACCGCCAAGCTAGCAGAAAACGATACACTTACTGTTCCGCCACCGCCACGCGTCAAAGATCTTGCATATACCACATTCAAAATTTATGCGTGCAAAGGCTTTATCAATTTCTATGCCGCAAAACTGGGGATGCCGGATGATATTGTCAGGGGCGATTATGTTCCTGATGAAACTTCAGCGCGATATATCTTCAGAAATAAAATCAACAAAGATATCTGCGGCGTAATTCGATACAACGTGCCCCTGCAACAAGTAGGATTTAACGATGAGATCGATCGGATTTACATACAGTATGCTAACAGTAACCGGGATGATTTTATAAGCACCGAGGGTCAAATTGCAACCGAGGTAAGCAATATTATTCAGCCTTTCTTGCCAAGCGGCCGCACATTACCACGACCACGCAGCGAATATTTGGATAGCATCATCAACAGCTTTCAGCAGCAAGTCACCGACCGCGTAAATAATTCAAACACGCAAGTCAAACAGGCCATGACTGCCATTACCAACAAGATCCAAGAAGCCGCAGGAAAGCAGGGCTGGACATCTGCTGGAACATACTTTCTGGATATTACAAGAGCAGAAGGCCAACTCATCAACGGTGCATTAAGCATCCCAACAGCCATCGGGCCAAATCTGGATGTGTTTAAAAATTATCCTTCAGCCTTTGCAGGTTACCAGGAACTGATGACTTATCTTGATACAGCTGCGCGCCCGCAAGATGGCGGCGCAACACCAACCAGAGCGTCGATGACCGCCACCAGCGAAAACCAAAGCTTTTTAGATTTCTTGAAAACCTTTGTTCAGAACATCGTAACAGATCCTGCTGAAGAAATTTTCAAGTTCCTGGACAAGGCTGCGGTTTATGTTGGATTGTGGGACAAAGATAAGCTTAAAGCGTTTGGTGATTTGGGCGCAAGTACAAACCCGTTTGGTGAAATCGCAGCATTGGGCCACAAAAAAATCAAGCTGGCACTTAACTACGTAAGTTATGCCATTCTGGCATCCGGCGGCGGTGCGTTATTAGGGGGATTTGGCGGCGTAGGAAAAGTGCTTGGCGCAGGTATTGCGGCCCTGTCGGCACTGCTGATGATGATTGCAACCTTATTCTTTCTGGCAGGCGTATTGCTTGCCTACATTGTGCCGATGTTCCCATTTACGCGGTTCTTCTTCTCTATCCTGACATGGCTTGGCAGTTTGATCGAAGCGATGATTTTGGTTCCATTTATGGCGCTTGCGTTCTTAACACCAAAGGGTGAAGGGTTTACAGGGCCTAATACGCGCAATGCGATCTTTCTTATTTTCCAGCTATTCCTGCGCCCTATTCTTTGCCTGTTTGGTTTGATGTGCGCGATGGTATTGTTTTATGTCACCGCAAAGTTCCTCAACGCTGCCTTTTATGATGCCGCAGGTTCGGTTTATAAAAATGAAGTCGGTAGCGCGATGCAGTTCATGCAAAAACTTGTTTATAGTGTAATGTATGTTGGATTGATTTATTCGGCCGCGAATATTTCATTCAAGATGATCGAGCATATTCCAAAACATGCACTGAGATGGATGGGCGGCAGCGCAAGCGAAGAAAGCTATGATGATCATCAAGGATTTATGGGCATTGCAACCGCAGTGGGTGGTGGCCAATTGTTGAACAATTTGCAAAACCTGCCGCAAAACTTCTTGGCACCGATACAGAAATCTCTTGAAGCAAATGCTTCGCGTAAAGCAAGCAACAAAGCTAACACTCAGCACAACAATATGTTAGCTGCATTAAACGGCAACAGAGGTTCAAACGGCACCGGTAGCACCAGCGATAACATGCCACGAGGCCCCGGCCCAAGATCACCTCGGGGCGGCGCGGAGAACCAGTTGGTTAGCCATACCGACGATGCAGCTGCACCACATGGCGCAGCGCTAGATGGCGACAACACTCCAACAGCTCATACCCAGGTAGCGGGTGGCACAGGCCAGCAAGATGCTACAGCGGGAGCGGTAGCAGGTGATGGCAGCAGTGCAACACGGCCAGTTGTTGCGGCGCAGACATTTAACCAGCCAATAGCACCAGATGCAGGAAGAACAACGGCAACCATTGCAGCGCCTGCCTCAACAACGCAGCAAACCGTCGCATCATCAGGCGTAACGCAAGCACGAATTGCCACTGTACTTGCAAGCGTTAGAGCGATGGGTGACTTTGCAAGTTCTGCGCATGAATCAGCAGCGCGTAACGCCATAGAGGCACACTTGCGCAGCAATCCAAATGATGAAGACGGTGCAATTGTTGCTGGTCATCAGGCACGAAACAGCATTACATCAGCATAACGCATCACAATAAACTTGCTTATCTAAAATTATACCACAGCAGATACAGCAGCAGGTGCTTTGCTTGGCATTGCGTGAGCAACTACTTCCTGATTACGAGGCGCAGATGTTGGCGCTGAGGATGGCGTGGAAGACGGTGTCTGATCTGCTGGTTGTTCAATACTTGCCAAGCGGGTTGTATCCACGGCAACGTATGACGGAGCAGACGATGGGGCTGCTGCCAAACTAGCAGATGGACTAGCGGTAGCAGATACAGCAACGGACGTAGGGGCAGACGATGGCGTGAGCTCGCTGGTTCTATCATTTTTGCGCTGCGAACCATTTGGGTTCGCCTGATCGTTAAAAACCTCATTAAACCCATCTCTAACATTTTGAATGAATTCAGGTAAGTCTTCTCGGATCGCCACACCAACACCAATTGCCGTAGAGGCGGCCAGCACCATCTTTCCGGTAATAGCAACTCCAGCTATCACAGGCGCTGCACCTGTAGCTAGCATAACAGTACCCGCGACCAACAATATAGCGGACGCGCCTTTAGCAATGGCAAGCAGCCTATTGCCCTTTTGCCAATCACTAACCGCGCCAAAGCTTACGACATCTAATGCGTCAGTCCAAAATCCCATGCTGAGATTATGCTAATAAATGGCTTAAAATTATTATAATTAACTTTTTTTAAACGCGATAATACGACATAGTTCACGATATTTTATGATTTAGCGCCTATATTGATTAAGCATATTTAATGAAATTTTGGGAAAACCCATGGGCGTAGAAAAAGCTAAAGATCTTCCAGTTGTAAGGACTTGGTATCACCGCTTACTGATAGGAACCGGCAAGGTCATCGGTAAGACACTGGGTTACGGTGCTTTAGCCGTTTCGGCAATCTATGGCGCATGGCGTTATGGCGGTACATCACCTGAAGACAGGAAGCGCCAAACAGAAATTGACCAGGTAAATCAAAAAAAGGAACAAGATGACCTGATCCGGACTGATGAAGGTGTCAACACGCTGCGAGAGCAAGAAGCGAGACGTCTTCAAGCTATTACCCGATCAAGAGAAATTGAAAGAGAAATTCGCGATGCAAATCCAACTTTGAGTGATGATGACATTAAAAGAATGGTTCGCGAGCGCATTGCTGCGGAACAATCAACCCCCACTGGAACGCTTGGTACGCCATCATCTACGCCTTCCAGTACAGCAACACTCAGCAGAACGCAAATTTGGCCAAACGATGTGTGCGAAGCAAACGGACTTGCGCCCCTTAGCGCGCCAAGCGGTGCCCCGTTTAGCGGATTAGAAGTGAAGTGCGAAGGGGCAACTATTGCACCAAACGGAACAGCCACCGATCAGGCTACGGTTATCGTGAATACCTATCGTCGGCAAGGCGGCGTAATTGTAACCGCAAGCGGCAGACCTGTTATTGAGTCAAGCTTCCCTTTGACGGCACAAATCACAGCCAATGGTCAGGCAGTTACCCTGCCAAGCACCGCTTCCCTTGCCGCTGCGGATACGTTGATTGTTCAAATCAAGGATCCGGCAGATCCGAGCAAAACCGTTCCATCTGAAATACGTGTTGGTCAAAATAGAGACCAAATGCAGCGGTTCCGCACCCCTTAAACCGAACGCAATTGATTTAAAGACATAAACGGCTGCAAAAGGCTGTTTTTCTTTACACTTCGTTAACCTTGCCATTCAGAATTAAACCCTCATCAACTATTGTCCTTTAATCTTTTGGGATAAGGAACCCTTTGCCGACTTTTGCATGAGTCTGACCATGCCTAATGCGCTGAAGTTGTTCTGTAATATTAGAAAAAAAGATGATGCAACTGAGCAGTGGTTTTGAAACATCCGGACTTGCTGGTGAAAGCAAGATGTTAGGCGCGTTAAATGCGCACGGTGTTGCACGCTCTAAAATTTCATTCTCCAAATTTATCACCGCGATTGTTTTCTTACTCGCAGTTTTCTGTATCACCCCATCACCTGCTGAAGCGCAGATTTTTGACGCGGATAACGGTTCGGGTAGCGGCTGGGTACAAATGTTCCGCGGCAATGGCGCCGGCCCGATTGCTGACCCTGGTTCATCAATGCAATACGCAGCAGCGCTTCGTAACGCGCTGGGCATTTACAGCAACGCATTGCTGATTGTTGCAAGTGTTATTCTTTTATATCACCTGTTGGTGATGACCGGTGAAACGGCACACCAAGGCGTGATTGGTGGTAAGCGTACCAATCAGGTATGGGCACCCATTCGTTTAGTGATTGCGATTGGCTTGCTAGTTCCCCTCGCCTCCGGCTTGAATTCCGCGCAATACATAACGCTGCAAGTTATTGAATGGGGCTCGAATATGGCGAGCCGCGTGTGGTGGGCATTCCTTGATCAAGCTGGTTCTGGTGCAGGCACAAGCCCAACACCGCATATGCCCGATGTGGGCGCAATTGCGCGTGAAGCTGCAAAAATCGGCGCATGCATGCACCTTATCAATTTGAATGCGTCAAAGACCAGCGGCGGCGCAAAGAATATGATTACACGCCGTGGATACGGCCCTGCGATTTTATATGGAACGGAAAAATACGAAGCCTTATGCGGAAGCGTGATTATCTTTGCGATGGGCCCTGGTGCAGCGGCGGGTGTTGCCGGTATCGAACAAATTATTCAACAGATGCAATCCTATGCACCAAAATTCTTGCAAGGAACATCGGAATATAATCAAGACCCCGGCCCTGCGCCTGCAATGGGATTGGCGCTTGCGCTTGGAACCCTGGAATCGGTGAGTGGCGGTTGGAATTCCGGTGCAGGTTCTGCGGGTGCTGGCTGGGTTGAAGCTGGATCATACTTCCTTGAATTGGCAGCAGGCGGTAGTAACCGCGTTTCAGGCACAGACACATTGCCAATTATTACTGGCCCTAAATCCGAACTTATCCGTCCTGAACCTGTGCAACAGGCATTCTTTAAGATGGCGGAATGGATTGTCGGTAAATACACCTCGCACATTTCAGGTGGCGGCGCTGTTTCCAACATGATCGGTAACACAGTTGCCGGCCGTAAATTTGTGGACTTACTTTTATTATTCATGGATCAGCTGGGTGTTGTATCGGGCCTTTGGTCCCCTGGCAGCGTTGCGTTCTATATTGATTTAGGAAACAGCCCGCTTGCGGAGTTGGTAGATTTAGGCCACCGGATGATCCGAACGGCGCTGGACTGCGTGGGCGCCGCCGTGGATTTGGGCGTCAATGAACCGCAACACGCCATGTATTCATCGCAAGTCGCGAGCAAGGAAAGTAAGGCGTTTGGTCCAAAAGCCGGATTGTTCTGGGCGCAGATGGCTATTCCTGTACTATCGGCATTTGCCAGCGCGTTGATGAGCATGGGTATCTTAATCGGTATCTTCACACCAATGTTGCCATTTATGAAATTCGTTTTATCGGTCATGACATGGTTGGCGCTTGTTGTTGAATCGCTGGTTTGCGCACCGCTGATCGCACTTGCTTACCTGACGCCGTACGGTGAAGGGTTTGGCGGACAAAAAGTGGAGCCGAGCTACCATATTATTATTCATACCTTCTTAAGGCCGGTGATGACCATCTTCGGCCTCATCGCATCCATTCTGCTGTTCAATATCGCGGCACATTTGGTCACAACATTCTATCAGGCCATTACATCCAGCGCAGGCGCGTTCAAGGGCGGCATGTATGTGGTTGCGAAGGTTGCATTCGGCAATATGTATGTGTCGATGCTTTATACCTGCCTGAATATGTCACTTAAAGTGATGGACACGTTTGCTAAACACGCCACGCGCTGGATCGGCGGTAACACCCATGAAGAAAATATGGGCGATGCAGCACAAACCATTACTGTTGCTGAAAAGGGTTCCGCCATGATGTCGAGCTTTGCTGGGTCACTTGGCGGCGCGGCACTGAGCGCAGGTATGCAAATGTCAGGACACACACCTAGTGGCGGAGGTGGCGGACGAAGCGGGCAAGCAGGGAATAATGCCCGATCTATGACGGCCCCCCGAGGGCCGACCCCAAGCTCAACTGTAACGCCTACCTCAGCCACTCCTTCAGTGGCTCCCCCCCCCTCGGCGCCTACGATAGCGCCTACTCCACCTTCACTTACACGGCCAGCGCCAACTTCGGCTGACCATGATGCCGTTGTAAAAGGTGCACCGCGCAATCACAGTCCTGATATTATCGACCTTGCGACCAAGGCGAGAGCTGCATCACCCGACAAAGTGAAGTTTGATGAAGCATGGGCTTCTTTAGGAAACCAAATCACAAGTCCCGCTATGGCAGCCCACGTGACCAACGCAATCAACACCGCCATTTCAGCCAATGGCGATCATATGAATGCCGCACTCGCTGCCTTAAATGGCTACAGGCCACCATAACGCCTATGCAGGGTTATGAATTGCAAACGTCTTTGCTGTTGTATGTTTGATAAAAAAAGATTACCTTTAGAGCACTCATTCAATTGGATATGGCTATGTTCGGAACAAACTTTGATCCCTTCAACCAGCAGGGCCCATTTAAGGGACAGCGTCCGATTGCCGGTACACCCACCGAGCAACAAGGCAAGCAAAAATCGCAAACTGGCAAAATTCTTCGCTATATGTTCAATCCTGAATTTGGCGAAGACCTCAAAAATATGCGTGGCCAGCATGGCCACTTTTTAAAACTGATTTCCAATATTTTTCTGCAAACCGGTTTAATTGATGCGGCCTATCCCGGCCTTGCTGATCCAGATCAGATGGATTTAAAATCGTTGATGGAATATGCCTATCGCAATTTACGGTTTACAAGAGAAGGATTGCCGCAGGTTTTATTATTCTTTGCTTTTGCAGGCAGTTTGGTGGTGGTTGCCTTATCTGTACTGTTTTTCATCATCTCCATCGGGTCCAATCCGGGCCGCCCACCGCGCTAAAATCCCTATTAATATCTAAACGCAAACTCGGGCGACTCATGCCCGTATATGCTGCGCTAGTTGATGTTTGGCTATTCTTACAAGCCTATGCGGGAAGCCCCTTGCATGAGGGCTAAAATCACGCTATTTCAAGGCCTTCTTTTGCAGTGCAATAACCTTGCGCATGCCCCTTATATTTATAGGCCAGACCAATGAACATTCATGAATACCAAGCCAAAGAACTTCTTCGTCGTTACGGCGTCAACGTGCCACGTGGCGGCGCTGCGTTCACTGTTGAAGAAGCTGAAAAAGTTGCCAAGGATTTAGGTGGATCGTTATGGGTTGTTAAATCACAAATTCACGCTGGCGGCCGCGGTAAAGCAGGCGGCGTGAAAGTTGTAAAAAGCATCGACGCAGTAAAGCTGGAAGCGCAGCGCATGCTGGGCATGACCTTGGTCACCCACCAGACTGGACCATCAGGTCAAAAAGTTGGTCGTATTTATATTGAAGAAGGCTGCGACATCAAACGCGAGCTGTATTTAGGTCTTCTGGTTGACCGTGCAACAAGCCGCGTGACCGTGATGGCATCGACCGAAGGAGGTATGGACATCGAAGAAGTTGCCGCAAAGCATCCTGAAAAAATCCAGAAATTCTCGGTTGACCCTGCAACGGGCATGCAGCCTTATCATGCACGCAAAGTTGCATTTGGGTTGGGTTTGGAAGGCGCGCAAGTCAATAACTGCGTGAAATTCCTGCTAGGCATGTGGAAAGCATTCAATGAACTGGATTGCGCGATTGTTGAAATCAACCCGCTGGTGGTGACCGGTTCAGGCGATGTTATCGCTTTGGACGCCAAGGTGAACTTCGATGACAACTCGCTGTTCCGCCAAAAAGAAGTTTCTGGCATGCGCGATGAAACCGAAGAAGATCCGGCCGAAGTGGAAGCCACCAAGAATGATCTGAACTACGTTAAACTGGATGGCAATATCGGCTGCATGGTGAATGGCGCAGGTCTTGCGATGGCTACCATGGATATCGTCAAGTTGTATGGCGGTGAACCCGCCAACTTCCTTGACGTTGGTGGCGGCGCGACCAAAGAACGCGTGACTAAAGCATTCAAAATTATTCTCTCTGATAAAAACGTGAAGGGAATTTTTGTGAACATCTTTGGTGGCATTATGCGCTGCGACATCATCGCTGACGGCATTATCGAAGCGTCCAAGGAAGTTAAGCTAAGCGTACCGTTAGTTGTACGCCTTGAAGGCACCAATGTTGACCTTGGCAAGAAGATGCTGGCAGAAAGCGGGTTGCCAATTGTTTCCGGTGATAACCTTTCGGATGGCGCGCAGAAAATCGTCGCCGCTGTCACTAAAAAAGCTGCCTAGTTAAACAACACGTCGAAATCACACTTAAGGAATACTGAAATGGCTGTTCTCGTAAATAAAGATACCAAGGTTATCTGTCAGGGTTTTACCGGTTCGCAAGGCACCTTCCACTCCCAGCAAGCGGCGGCATACGGCACCAAGATGGTTGGCGGCGTGACGCCAGGCAAAGGCGGCGGCGTTCACCTTGATCTTCCCATTTTTGATACCGTGCACGAAGCCGTTGCAAAGACCGGCGCAAACGCATCGGTGATTTATGTTCCACCCCCATTTGCTGCGGATGCGATTTTGGAAGCAGTGGATGCAGAAATTCCACTCGTCGTGTGCATCACCGAAGGTATCCCTGTGCTGGATATGGTGCGTGTGAAACGCGGATTATCTGGCACCAAGACACGTTTGATCGGACCAAACTGCCCAGGCATTATTACACCTGGCGAATGCAAAATCGGCATTATGCCAGGTCATATTCACAAGCGCGGTAAAATTGGCATCGTGTCACGTTCCGGCACATTGACCTACGAAGCGGTTGCACAAACCACCGCTGCGGGCCTTGGCCAAACCACCTGCATCGGTATTGGCGGCGACCCAGTGAATGGCACCAACTTTGTTGATGCGTTGGAATTGTTCCTCAATGATCCTGAAACGCAAGGCATCATCATGATTGGTGAAATTGGCGGCAGCGCAGAAGAAGATGGTGCAGAATTCTATAAGCGCGCAAAGAATAAGAAGCCTATCGCTGGCTTCATTGCTGGCGTAACGGCACCTCCGGGCCGCCGAATGGGCCATGCTGGTGCTATTATCTCCGGCGGCAAGGGTTCGGCGCAGGATAAAATGGAAGCCATGCGCAGCGCGGGATTTGTTGTGACGGATAATCCAGCCAAGCTTGGCGAAACCATGCTGGCTGCGATCCAAGGAAAAAAGGCTGCTTAAAACAGAAAATTGAGAAAACAAAGAAGGCAGCTTTTGTGTCGCCTAGAGCGAGCTGCCTTCCTAATTTTCTCAATTACGCAAGCTTATGTCTTGTTAGCGTTCCCACCGGCACTGATTAGTGCAGAATGAAATAACCAATTACGCCTACAACAAGAACAACGATGAAAAGTACTTCCTTTTTCATAACGCTCTCCATTTGTGTGCCCAAATAAGCCTAATGGCCTATCTTGTAATAATTATCCCACAACACACTTAAACCGCTGTTAAGCAGGCGCTTCCTGCATCGTTTTGCTGCGATGCATGAAGTGCAATGCAGTATTTTCAGGCCAAAACACACTCAAAACATTCAATGGGTTATAAGCTGACAATTTTCAAAGTTGTTCATTTTGGCTTGTAATTGCAAAGGCGCCCGAGTTCTTGCTATGCTCCGCCCTTATTTATCAACACCCTTTAATATGGTCAGGCACACATCCCATGTCCCAATCCAATTTCTCGTTTCTTTTCGGTACAAATGCTGATTTCATCGGCGAACTTTATGAGCGCTTTCTAACCGACCCGAGCAGCGTTGATCCAAGCTGGCAGGGATTTTTTGATGGCATCAAAGATGATGCGCCGAATATCGCAAAGGAATTGCGCGGCGCAAGCTGGGATAAGCAAGCCAATAATAAAAAGGTAATCGGCGTAAAAGGCGATTTTACGACACCCGTAAAAGGTGGACAGGGTAAGGACGTAAAACCGGCAGCGCTTAGCGCTGCGAATACAAGCGAAGATGCGCAAACCATGGCGCGTCAATCCGTTCGTGCATTGATGATGATCCGCGCTTATCGCGCGGTGGGACATTTGATGGCTAATCTTGATCCGTTGGGCATCAAGGTTCCTTCAACCATCGCTGAACTCGATCCAGGGTTTTGGGGCTTTACTGCCGATGACATGAACAAGCCTATCTTCATAGATGGGGTGCTTGGTTTGCAATCGGCCACCTTGCAACAGATTATCGATGTATGCCGCAAAACGTATTGTCAGACGATTGGGTTCGAGTTTTTGCACGTGCAAAATCACGATAAGAAGTCCTGGCTGCAAGCGCGTATCGAAAACACGCATACCGCACTGGAGTGTGATGCAAAGCGCCATGTGCTGGAAGGGCTTATCATTGCCGAAGGATTTGAAAAATTCTGCGCAACCAAATTCCCAGGTACCAAGCGTTTTGGACTGGAAGGCGGCGAAGCCTTGATCCCGTCCATTCTTACCATGTTGAACCGTGGCGCAGAGATGGGCGTTGAAGAAGCCGTATTCGGTATGGCGCATCGCGGCCGTTTGAACGTGCTGTGCAATATCATGGGTAAATCATACACGGCGGTATTTTCGGAATTTCATGGTCAACCGGCCTACCCTGAATCGGTACAAGGATCGGGCGATGTGAAATACCATATGGGCATCAGCAACGACCGTGAATTCGGTGGCAAATCGATGCACGTCACGCTGTCGCCCAACCCGTCCCATCTGGAATTCGTCAACCCTGTCGTTGAAGGCCGCGCACGCGCCAAAGCCCAACAACGTGCAAAAAAATGTGGCGCAGCATTGACTGACGCAGATTACGCGCGCGTGGTGCCAATTTTAATTCATGGTGATGCTGCATTCGCAGGACAAGGCATTATCGCTGAAACCATGCAATTGGAAGAGCTGACCGGTTATCGCACTGGCGGCACCGTGCATATTGTTATCAATAACCAGATCGGTTTCACCACAAACCCCGAATTCTCGAAATCGGCGCATTACTGCTCGGACGTGGCGAAGATGATTCAAGCACCAATCTTCCACGTGAATGGCGATGACCCCGAAGCAGTTGCGCATGTTTCGCGTATTGCGATGGAATACCGTCAGGAGTTCAGCTGCGATGTTGTGATTGATATGGTGTGCTACCGCCGCCAAGGTCACAATGAAGGTGATGAACCCGCATTCACCCAGCCGCAAATGTATAAAAACATTCGCGCACGGCCCACCACATTGGAGCTATATATCCAACGTCTGGTAGCCGAGAAAAGTTTTGAACAAAGCGAAATTGACAAGCTGCGCGCTGATTTCGTTGCCAAACTTGAAGCCGATTTCGTGACCGCCACCAGCTATAAGCCCAACAAAGCAGATTGGTTGGAAGGCCAATGGTCAGGCCTTGAAGTCGCATCGGGCGAAGACCGCAGCGGTAACACTGCTGTTGATACCAATATCTTGAAAGAAATTGGCAACGTGCTGGGCAAAGCTCCGCAGGGTTTTGACGTAAATCCGAAAATTGTCAAACAGATGGAAGCCAAACTGGACATGGTGAAAACCGGACAAGGGTTTGACTGGGCCACCGCAGAAGCTTTGGCATTTGGTTCGCTTTTGCTGGAAGGCCATGACGTTCGTTTATCAGGGCAAGATGTAGCACGCGGCACCTTCTCGCAGCGCCATTCGGTGCTAACCGACCAAACGAATGAAAAGCGTTACGCACCACTGAATAACATTCGCCCTGGCAAGCAAGGTGTATATGAGGCATATGAAAGCCCGCTTTCCGAAGCAGCAGTATTAGGTTTTGAATATGGATATGCATTGACCGAACCCAGTGCATTGGTAATGTGGGAAGGCCAGTTTGGCGATTTTGCCAATGGCGCACAGGTCATCATTGACCAGTTCATTTCATCATCTGAAACGAAGTGGCTGCGTATGTCGGGGCTCACGCTGTTGCTGCCCCATGGATATGAAGGACAGGGCCCCGAGCATTCATCCGCTCGTCTTGAACGCTTCCTGCAATTATCGGCAGAAGATAACTGGCAGGTTGCAAATTGCACCACACCCGCAAACTACTTCCATATCCTGCGGCGTCAGGTTCGCCGTCCATTCCGCAAACCACTAATTTTGATGACACCAAAATCTTTGCTGCGTCATAAACTGTGCGTATCCCCATTGGCAGATATGGGCCCTGGCACGAAATTCCAGCGCATCATTCCTGAAACCAATACAGCGATTGATGAGAAGAAAGTACGTCGCGTTATCTTGTGCACCGGTAAAGTCTATTATGACTTGATTGCGGAACGTGAAACCCGCGGCATCAAGGATGTGGCGATTATTCGTGTGGAAGAATTATACCCCTTCCCCACCAAGCCACTAGCTGAACAATTCAAGCGTTATCCCAAAGCCGATGTTGTATGGTGTCAGGAAGAACCCGCCAATATGGGTGCTTGGCTGTACGCCGATCGCCGCATTGAGGCAGCGTTGAATGAGGCGGGCCGCAAAGACCGCCCAAGCTATGCGGGCCGCCCCGACGCCGCATCGCCTGCTACGGGCTATCTGAAACGCCATAACAAGGAACAAGCAGAACTGATCGACAAGGCGCTTGGCAAGTAAGCCCTTTAGCATAAGGGGTTAGTCAAATAAGCTTGCGAAAAGGCTCGTTTTTTAGGAATATGCGTCACTTGTTCATATCCCTTTAAGGTGAGTTTTTTCCTATGCCCGTCGAAATTCGTGTACCTGCTCTTGGTGAATCCGTTTCCGAAGCCACTGTTGCCAAATGGCTCAAAAAAGTTGGCGATGTTGTTAAGGTGGATGAACCCCTCGTCGAACTGGAAACCGACAAAGTTACGCTGGAAGTCAACGCATCGACCGCTGGCGTGATCACCGAAATCAATGTGCAACAAGGAGGCAATGTCGCCGTTGGCGCATTGCTTGGCACCATTGGTGAAGCTGATGCGGCTGCCTTGAAAGCTTCTGCTGCCAATGCAAATAAAACCGCAGCACCTGCTGCCGCACCAGTAGCAGCACCAGCGCCGCAAGCAGCGTCACAAAGTGCAAATCAGGCACTTTCACCATCCGTGCGCAAAATGACCGATGATAACAACATCAACCCCGCATCAATTGGTGCAGGCAGCGGCAAAGATGGCCGTTTGACCAAGGAAGATGTACAGAATTACATGGCGCAACCGAACAAGGCTGCGCCTGCTGCTGCAAAAGCACCATCAGGCCCACGCAGCCGTGCAGACCAAGAAGAACGCGTAAAGATGACACGCCTTCGTCAACGCATCGCGCAGCGTTTGAAGGAAGCACAGAATACTGCCGCAATGCTTACCACCTTTAATGAAGTGGATATGGGCAACCTGATGGCGCTGCGTAAGCAATACAACGAAAACTTCGAAAAGAAGCACGGCGTAAAGCTGGGCTTCATGTCGCTGTTTGTGAAGGCGTGCATTCAGGCATTAAAAGCTTTGCCAGCAGTAAACGCTGAAATCGATGGCGATGATCTGGTTTACAAGAATTATTACGATATCGGTGTTGCCGTTGGCACCGAACAGGGCCTTGTCGTTCCTGTTGTGCGCGATGCCGACCAATTGAGCTTTGCCGATATTGAAAAGACCATCAGCAAGCTGGCAGTGAAAGCCCGCGATGGCAAACTTTCGATGGATGAACTGACCGGCGGTACCTTTACCATCACCAATGGCGGTATCTATGGTTCATTGATGAGCACACCGATTTTGAACCCGCCCCAATCAGGTATTTTGGGCATGCATAAAATTCAGGAACGCCCGATGGTCGTAAATGGCCAGGTCGTAGTACGCCCGATGATGTATCTTGCACTTTCCTATGACCACCGGATTATCGATGGTCGTGAAGCAGTAACCTTCCTCGTGAAGGTGAAGGAATGCCTGGAAGATCCGGCACGTATGTTGCTCGACCTTTAATACTTAGAAACAATCCAAGGAAACAAAATGTCTGAACAATCGTTTGACCTCGTCGTTATTGGCGGCGGCCCTGGTGGTTATGTCGCTGCCATCCGTGCAGCGCAACTGGGAATGAAAACCGCATGCGTTGAAATGCGTGATACTTTGGGCGGCACTTGCCTGAATGTTGGGTGTATTCCATCCAAGGCACTACTCACCTCCTCTGAGAAATACCACGAAGCACAACACAGCCTTGCGACGCATGGCGTAAAGCTAGGCTCCGTTACACTCGATTTAAATGCGATGATGGCGCATAAGAACAAAGTTGTGAAAGATAACACTGCCGGCATCGACTTCCTGTTCAAGAAAAACAAAGTTACACGCCTTAAAGGCAAAGGTAGCATTCCGGCGGCTGGCAAAGTTTTAGTAACTGGCGCAGATGGTAAGCAGGAAACCGTCAGTGCAAAGAAAATTCTTATCGCAACGGGCTCCGATGTTATGCCGCTTCCCGGCGTAACAGTAGACGAAAAGCAAATCGTATCATCGACCGGCGCATTATCCCTTTCATCCGTTCCAAAGAAGCTGATCGTCATTGGTGGCGGCGTGATTGGTTTGGAACTCGGTTCTGTATGGCAGCGTCTTGGTTCGGAAGTGACCGTCGTTGAGTTCCTTGACCGCCTGATGCCCGGCATGGATGCCGATTTGGCAACGAATGCGAAGAAAATTCTGGAAAAGCAGGGCATGAAGTTCCGCCTGTCATCCAAGGTAACTGGCGCAAAGCAAGATGGCGGCAAAGTAACACTGACCGTTGAACCCGCTGCCGGCGGTAATGCTGAAAAGCTGGATGCCGATATTGTATTGGTATGCATTGGTCGCCGACCCTACACCGAAGGGCTGGGCCTTGAAGCGGTTGGCGTACAAATGGATGAGCGCAAGCGCATCAAGGTTGGACATAATTTTGAAACCAATGTTGCAGGTATTTATGCGATTGGCGACGTGATTGCAGGCCCGATGTTGGCCCACAAGGCCGAAGACGAAGGCGTTGTATGCGCGGAAATGATGGCGGGTCAATCCGGCCATATCAATTATGATGCTATTCCAAGTGTTGTGTACACCTGGCCCGAAATTGCCAGCGTTGGCAAAACCGAGGATGAGCTTAAAAAAGCAGGCATCAATTTCAAGGTTGGCAAATTCCCGTTCTCCGCCAATGGCCGTGCGCGTGCGATGAACGATATTGACGGTTTCGTGAAAATTCTGGCAGATGCAAAAACCGACAAGGTCTTGGGCTGTCATATTCTTGGCCCCGATGCTGGAACCATGATTGCCGAAGTTGCATTGGCAATGGAATTCAGCGCATCAAGCGAAGATATTGCGCGCACATGCCATGCGCACCCCACGCTGAATGAAGCTGTGAAGGAAGCTGCGCTTGCAGTGGAAGGCCGCCCCATTCATATTTAATAACCACATTTAAGGCCAATTATGATTATCGATATCGGTAGCGGCCCGAACCCACGCGTCTTTGCAGATATCCGTATGGATCTGCACAAATGGCCACATGTGAATTTGCAGCATGATTTGCTGAATGTGCCCTATCCCATCGAAAGCAATGTGGCAGACAAAATTTTCCTTGGCGATGTGATTGAACACATCAATAAATTCAAAATGCCGGAAGTGTTGAAAGAAATTTACCGCATCACCAAACCCGGCGGCGTGCTGGACGTCACCTGCCCTGATATCCGCTGGCTGGCGGAGCGCATTGTGAATGATGACTGGAATGAAAAAGCCAATGTGCCATGGTTGCATTTCTTTTCCGATGATCCGTTTGAAAACGCGATGCTGTGCATCTTTGGCGGCTGGGTTAACCCCAAAGAACATCATATTCCCGGCATGGGCCATGTGAACGGGTTTGATGAAAAAAAGCTGGGCCGCGTATTACGCGAAGCCGGTTTTAGCAAAGTAGAACGCGTGCCCGATGAACGAAACCCCGAACCGGCGCGCGGTGTTGTGCTGCGCATGCTGGCGGTTAAATAACGCTCACTTATTTTTTGGCCAGCTTCTTTTCCAGCTTTTTTACCGCATCAAAAAACGCGCGTTTAGCGTGTGCAGTATATAAATTGTCGCGTTCAATGGTGCGGAACAGCTCATCGCTATCATAGCGCACCATTTCCACCATTTGCTTGAGCAGTTCATAGGTTTTGGTGGTTTGCTTGAACGGCGCAAGATTCAGGCTGACAAAGACCTTACCAATAAGATGTGTAAGGCCCTGAACGTATGCCAGTTCCTTATCATGCTCCGTTGGCGTGGTTTCAATGACATTCAAGCCAAGTTTTTTCTTAAAGAAATTGATCAGCTTCGCATTACGTTTGCCACGCACATTACATACGGTGATATTGAGACCTTTAATTCCATTCTTGCCAGATTGCGGACCGAATAGCGGGTGAAGGCCAATAATATCAACACCTGCTGGCAGGTTTTTCTTGAGGATTTTAGCTGGAAGTTCCTTTACCGAGCCAACATCGACCACCAATTGGCCTTTGCGCAGATGCGGTTTAATTTCCTTGATAATCGGTTCGAAAGTGCTCACGGGCGTCGCGATTAAAATCACATCGCTGTCGCATAAATCCTTCAGTCTGGTTACGGATTTAGCATTATGCTTCTTGGCAATCTTTTCCAAATCCGTGGGCTTGCGCAACTTATCGTAAATTTTGGTTTTAAAATGCGCAGAAAGATGCGGCAAAATAAATTCGCCGAATGCGCCAATCCCGATGATGCCAAGCGTGTCAGTCCCCATACTTACTTCCAATACATCAGTTCCAGTTAAAGTTTTTGAATGCCGCGAACAACGCAAGCATTTCGTGTTCTTGGCCAACTGTAAAGCGTAAACAATCCGGAAGGCCATAACCCGCCATTGGCCGCACCAAAATACTATTGGTTTTTAGATGGTTGAACATCGCGGCCGCCTGTTCAGCAGATTTAAAGCGGTTCAAAACGAAATTACCCTTGCTGTCATAAGGCTTTGTTCCAAACTCTACCAATGCATTCAAGAGGTTTTCACGCCAGATTACATTATGCGTGCGGCTTTTTTTAACAAACTCATCATCACCAAGCGCGGCAATCGCCGCCGCTTCACCCACACGCGATACATTGAAAGGCTTGCGTACGATATTCATGCATTCGGCAATCGCGCGCGGAGCGTAGGAGTAACCAACGCGTAACCCGCCAAGCCCATAAATTTTTGAAAAGGTACGTAAAGTGACCACGCGGCCTTCTTCGCCCACGAATTCAAAGCCGTCGGAATAATCTTCATCATCGATATATTCAGCATAAGCTGCATCATACACAAATATAATATCATCCGGTAGTTCGCATAAAAACGCATGGATGTCGCTGCGCGAGATGCAATCACCGGTCGGGTTATTGGGATTAGCAATAAATACCATGCGCGTTTTTTTCGTAACGGCTTTCAACATCGCGCTTAAATCCATACGCAAATCGTTTTCATTTACGAATACGGGTTTGCCGCCTACTAATTTGGTTGCAACTTCATAAAGCGAAAAGCCGTATTTGCTGATGATAACTTCATCCCCTTCTTTGACGTAGCCATTTACCAATACGCTGATGAGTTCATCCGAACCCACACCGCACACGATGCGGCTGGCATCAAGGGTGTATTTATTGGCAATCGCCTTGCGCAAATCTGTATAGTTTATATCGGGATAGCGGTGGCTTTGGGCAAGCGCGGCTTTGGCGGCTTCCAGCGCTTTAGGGCTGGGACCATAAGCACCTTCGTTATAGCACAGGCGATATTTAAAGCCGTTATCATCCACTTTGTTTTGTGGAGTGATATAGCCTTCCATGCCTTGCAAGAATGAAAGCGGTTTTGGGGGCATAAAGCGCTCGTTACTTTAAGGGGACAGGATATGCGCCAATAATTTTATGACGCAATAAATGTCGTTTATGTTCCTGAACCCATGCCGCCACTTGCGCATCCGCGCGTTCAACAAACCCGTCCAGCTCCATCCAGCTACAAGCCGGATCTTTGCCAGCAGGCACGAATACATGGGTTACCTTAGTGAATGGTAAATTATCGCATATCGCATCCGCTGCTTTTTTATCGGCCATGTCTTGCCATTCCAAAACCAATACGCTGCGGTCTTGGCCGGTGCTTTCAGGGGGAATAGCGCCTATCACTACGCCATGATGATCGGTTTTTCGCGCATTGCCGCGTATGCCATCGAACGGGAACGCATAAAAGAGATTGGGAATGGTTTCTTGCTCAGCCAGCAACAAACGCCACCAAATATCATGATCGCCTTCACGCGGAAACGGAAGCGCCGCGAGCTGATGTGTGTTATTGATAACGGCACGCAGCGCGGAAGTGGGATTTGAAAAGGATTGCATCGGCGTAAAACTGCCGAAATGGTCGCGGGCGATATCCCAAAATCCTTGCTCGCCATCAATATCAGGCAAAGCAACCTTCATCATGCCTTCTTGCAATGTGAATGCCCCAATCATCTCGCGCCACAGGCGGTGGACTAGCCCGGGTGGTAAATGGCCCATCGGTTGTTTGACCAACACGCGCAGCATCGATGCTTCGCGGCCGGGACGAATATAAACCGCCTGTTTACCCTTCACAGCCCGCACTTCTTCAATCACGTTGGCACGTGCACGCAGCAAGTCGAGGAGCTGGTTATCAATCGCATCGATTTGGCTACGCAGATTGGCAAGCTTTCCGTTATCAGCCATGCGGCACCGCCAGCATGCGTTCGACTGCCAGCTTTGCACGGGTTGCAAGCTGCGGTTCAATTGTTACTTCCTTACCACCGCCCTGCAAGCATTCCAGTATTTTGGCGAGCGTAATGCGCTTCATATGCGGGCAGAGATTACATGGGCGAACAAATTCAACATCCGGATTTTCGATGGCGACATTATCGCTCATGGAGCATTCAGTAATCATAATAACCTTGGCGGGTTTATTATCACTGACATACTTGCTCATGCGGTAGGTAGAACCGACAAAATCCGCTTCATTCAATACATCAGGCGGGCATTCGGGATGCGCAAGAATAATTGCGCCCGGATAGCTTTTGCGGTAATCGCGCAATTCTTGGGCGGTAAAGCGTTCATGGACTTCGCAGTGCCCCTTCCAGCTGATGATTTCAACCTTAGTATTCTTTGCGATGTAGTTGGAGAGATATTCATCCGGCAAACAGATGACCTTGTTAACGCCGCGTTCCTTTGCAATCGCTTCAACAACGCGCACAGCATTACCCGACGTAATGCAGATATCGGATTCAGCTTTTACATCCACCGACGAATTGACATATGTAACCACCGGAATACCCGGGTATTTTTCGCGCAGTAAACGCACATCCGCGCCAGTAATGGATTCAGCAAGCGAGCAGCCTGCACGTTCATCAGGGATTAGAACTTTCTTTTCCGGGTTTAGCAGCTTTGCGGTTTCAGCCATGAAGTACACCCCCGCCATGATGATGGTGGATGCCTTCGTTTCGGCGGCTTCGCGCGCCAGCTGCAAACTGTCGCCTACAAAATCGGCCACACAGTGATAGATTTCCGGTGTCTGGTAATTATGCGCAAGAATCACTGCGCCCTGCTCACGTTTGAGGCGGTTGATTTCGGCGATATAAGGGGCGTGAAATGGCCATTCAATCTCTGGAATAACCTTTGCAACTTTCTTGTAAAGTGCTGCTGTGTTTGTTGCGATTTCAGGCGTATAAGCCAACATACAAATGTCCTATCAACTATTTATCATTTTGCTGCAATGCACTAGAAAACCAGCATGAATTACCGCAAAAATCACTGGATTTCGTCTTTAAGAAACGCTAAACGAATACCCTCTTTCTTATAATCTCAAACATTACCGCTCTCGTCTAGCTTAAAGGATGTTTTCCGTATGCCTTATGTTGTTACTGAACTCTGCATTCGCTGCAAGTACATGGATTGCATTGAAGTTTGCCCTGTGGATTGCTTCTATGAAGGGGAAAACATGCTGGTCATCAACCCGGATGAGTGCATCGATTGCGGCGTATGCGAGCCAGAATGCCCCGCAGAAGCCATTGTATCAGACACCAATTCGGTTGCTGAAAAATGGCTGGAGATGAACCGCGAATACGCAAACCAATGGCCAAACATCACCCGCAAGAAGCCAGCACCAGCTGATGCTGACGCATTCAAGGGTGTGAAGAACAAGTTCGAAACGCATTTCAGCAAGAACCCTGGTAAGTAAAGTAGTTCACAACATTCAAAGAAAAAGGGGCAGAAAAATCTGCCCCTTTTTTTTGTGATGCCTCTGCGGTTCCTGCAACCGGCCCTGCTAAGGCCTGCGACCGCTGGCCCGTCCGCTTATGCGGACGAAGCCCTACGGCGTCTGAGTAATTAAGCAGCCTTCTTCTGACCCTTTGAGATCGAGGACGCCCAGTCTGCAAGACGCTGCGCGCCTTCCATGGCGTGCTTAGCGTATTTTTCAACAACTGCATCAGCCGACGCACCGTTGCGCATATCAGCAAGCATCGCTTCAGCGTTTTCTTCGGTCTTGGTACCACCAAAGTCAACATAAGCAAGACGTGCTGAGTAATGATCAGCCGGCAAACCGAAGCCAGCGGAATGCAACAATGCAACGCCAGTATCTTGGATGAGCTTGGCGCACATTTGTTCGGATGTTTGGAGCCCTTGTGCGCGGATTTGTTCCTGCATCGGGGAGAAATCTACATATAAGTAGAAACCACCTTCGGGTGCATGAACCTGAATGCCGGCAGATGACAATGTTTGCTGGAAGCTGTTGCCAATCTTGGAAAGGATTTGGCGTTGCTGCTGCAAATACTGTGCGGTTTGCGCATCATTCTGGTAAGCCACAACTGCTGCGCGCTGAATTGGATCTGGCGCACACGAATAGGTTTCAGATGCGATACCTGCATAGGATTTCTTGAATTCAGGATCGATATCGGATGGCAGAATAGCAAGACCCAAACGCCAGCCACCTGCACCTGCCCATTTGGAAAGACCCGTCGTAATAATCGTGCCTTCCGGATAATAGTGAGCAAGCGAATTGTATTCCGCCTTGTGGTTAAGCAGTGCGTAGATTTCATCGGCAATAACCAGCACTTGATACTTGCGGCAAACTTCGGCAAGCGCTTTGAGTTCATTCGCGGTGTAGGTCAGGCCTTCCGGATTACCGGGATAGTTGATTACCAGAATAGCTGGAGCAGATGGTGTTGGACGTGTCTTGAGGCATTGTTCCAATGCGTCAGGCGTTACGCGCCAGCGGCCAGCAAATGTAGTTGGTACGCGCACAACCGGATGCTTCAATAAATGCGCTTGTGGTTCATAGGAAACCCACGCTGGCGCTGGAATAAGCACATCTGCCTTATCAAAGGATGCCATGATGGTGAACAGAATTGATTTGGAACCTGATGCAACGAGGATATCGTTTGCGGTAGATTTCAAACCGCAAAGTTCATTGTGGAACTTTGATGCCTGTTCGCGAAGCGCTTGCAGACCCACAACAGGGGTATAATCGGTAGCAGCTGCACTGCGTGCCAGTTCATCGCGCGCACGTTGCAATGGCAAGAATGGTGATTGGCCAAAGCCGAATTTGTAAACATTTTTACCTTCTGCTTCGCGGCGCTTGGATTGTTCATTGGTAAGCAATGTAGAAGAAGGCGCGACAGCACGGATGTTAGTGAATTTCATGGAAGCATGATCCTTTCAGGGTTTTTCCAAATACACTTCTATATTTCGGGCATGCGTTTATCAAGTTTTGCAAATCAGAACTCGTTCCGCTTACAAAGGCATCTGATGGCGCATAGCGCGGTATGTTATGGCACTGATTTTTATTTTCGCGAAAGTAATTTTATTCTGCGTTGCGTCTAAAACAGGTCTGCAACAGTTTCGTTTAGCTATTGAAAAACAATGATTATTCGCGCTTTTTCTAACAAAATCGTGCTCTTCGCAGTTGCGAACCTAAAAAGTGACAAATCATACCCAAATCAGTTAACAATTGCGCACTTTTTGGACAGGGCTTGTTTCTACCTGACTGAATTGCAACCAACTTATGAGGATTTGTATAAATGGCCACCGCACCGAAAATGAAGGTCGATGTCACCGTTCCAAAATCTAGCTTGAAGCATGTTGCTCCCCTTCGCGGCCGTTTCGAACATGCACGCGTCTCTAAATTGATGCTGGCGATCTATGGCGAAGAAAAGTTCCAGAAGATGAAAGATGCCGGCGTTGATAAACGCATGATGTTCGGGATTAACCCGCATTACCAAGCGCTTGCAATGGGCGAAGAATTAAAGACCACAGAAGGTGAAATTCTGGTTCCAGAAATGCCACCTTCCAAAGCGATTGGCGCATTGATTTTGCCTCGTCTTGAAGAAACCGCCGATATTGCCGGCGCAAAAGACCCATCGAACCAGATGCGTTATACGCCTGGCGACAACAGCGGGTACCATGGCAAGCTATTGCATAAATACGATGAAATTGTGCTTGGTTATGCTTCGCCAACCTGCTCCGCGCATTGCCGTTATTGCTACCGTTTAGATTTGTTCAACAAGGACACCGGCAAGACCAGCATCCGCCCAGAAGAGCTTCGTGACTACATCGTTCAGTACAACGACAATCTGGAAGAAAATGGCGGCGTTGATCCTGAAACCGGTGCCAAGCGTTACCCGATCCGCGAAGTATTGCTGTCTGGCGGCGACCCGCTCGTACTTCCTAACTTCTCCTTATATCGCTTCATGGAAGCAGCAGGCCAAGCAAAAGTATGGCTCATGCGTATGGGTTCGAAAGAATTGGCGTTCCGCCCGGAACGTGCTGATCAGGCATTTGTTGATACCTTCAAGATCATCAATCAGCGTTACCCGGACATGCATATCAATCTGGTTGCGCATTTTACGCACCCCGATGAATTCCTAGAGCGCGATGCAAATGGCGATTACATCCCGAATGAGAGCGGTATTGGCTACAAATGGATGAAGACCAGCTATGACGCGATCAAGCGTTTAACATCGCTGAACTTCCTGACAATCGAAAACCAAACTCCAATCATCAGCCATGTAAACGATAACGCCGAAGCCTTGCACCTTCTCCACGAAGAATTGCGTCGCATGGGTATCAAGTTCAAATATGTGTTCCAAGGCCGCGATATTGAAGGCCATAAGGCGTTCTCGCTTCCGGTTGAACAAGCATGGCGCATTCACAGTGACGCAATGCGCGGTTTATCCGACACATCGAAATCACGTTTCTCCATGTCCACCGAATGGGGCAAGATGGAAGTCGTAAGCGTGATTGATGGATTAAAGCTGCCCGATGCAGTAGCCGAAATGTTCACGCCTGATGTGCGCGCTACATTGGAAGGCATTTTGGGTGATGGCCTCGTTATCATGAAATCGCACCGCTCTCCATACGAAGCAGAAACCATTGCTGATTTGGTGATTGCCCGCAGAAATCCAGAAGCGCTTTGGATCTCAGGCTATGAAGACCGCATCCTTTATGATTTCCGCCGCCCTGCTGACCAAAAATATGCCGGTCTTATCCGCATGGTTGCTGGAATTATGGCTGCTGAAAGCAAGGATGATAACGTCGTGCGTCTTGCAAAGGCTGTGGCGTAAAACCAAGCTTTAGACGGTTTGAGACTCTCCGCCGTGCCCCCGCTGCCACTGAGCGGGTAAAAAAAGTACTAACGAAACTAAAAACCTGCATGAAAGGTTTTGAAATCAATACTTTCGCTGTTATATTGCGTTGGTGATTGAGGTTTGGCGCGTTTCTGGGTTAAGGGGCTTGTTAAGGTTTGGGATAAAAGTTTGGGGTTCAAGCAGCCTCAACGTCTTTTCCGAAAAATAAAAGCGTTTGATAACAGATAGATAGAAATCTGTACCGCTTGTTTTTACCTTTGCCGTAAGACGCACAAAATTTAAGCACAATGTTGGTGTTAATTCCGCTGGTGATATTTTTCACGAAATTAACTCAGGTAATTAATTGTGTCTGTTTCTTAAAGGGAGTCCACATGGCTACGAAGGCAACAGTTAAGACGGCGACAAAGACCGTTTCTAAATCAGTACAATCTAAATCAAAGTCCGCTATCGGCGCTAAGATTGGCGCGAAGATCCAGGCAAAGGCACCTGCTGCTAAGGCCCCTGTTAAAGCAGTTGAAGCCAAGGTCGTTCCAATGAAGGCCGCCCCTGCTACCAAGCTCTCTGAATTCAAAAAGGGCGATTTTGTTGTGTACCCTGTTCACGGCGTTGGCCTCGTTGTTGGCGTTGAAGAAGCAACCGTTCCTGCGCTGAACAAAACCATGAAGCCAGAAAGCGTGAAGCTTTACAAAATTTCATTCGAAAATGACCGTATGATTTTAAAGGTCCCCGTGATTAAGGCAGAAGTTTCTGGTCTGCGTCGTCTTTCATCAAAGGATCGTATGAAGGATGCGATGGCAACCTTGCAAGGCCGCGTGCGAATTCGCCGTGTCATGTGGAGCCGCCGCGCCCAGGAATACGAAACGAAAATCAATTCTGGTGACCCTGTTGCGATTGCAGAAGTTCTTCGTGATTTGCACCGTGGTAACGAACAGCCAGAACAATCCTACAGCGAACGCCAGATTTACCAATCGGCATTAGACCGTTTGGCTCGCGAACTCGCTGCGATTGAAAAGATTGACCAAGGCAAGGCCGCTGAAAAGCTGGAAACTGTTCTGGGTAAAGATAAGCCTTCCAAGGCAGATAAAGCTTCTGAAAAAGCCGCTGCTTAGCGTCTCAAACCGTTTAAGGTGGTAAAACTTCGGGCGTATCCCACAAGGATACGCCCTTATTTTATGTAAATAGCATTTTCTGCACTCAACCGGTTTCCACTTACGTGGAAAATGCTATGGGACCGGTCCCGAAGGGGGTCGGTTTTTTTTATTTGCCGCGCTTGTTTTTTGATTTACGGATATTTTATACCAACAAGCTGTGTGTAATTGGGCAGCCTGCGTTGGCCTGAGTTGATTCGCACATTAGTCTAAACGGCAAACGAATCAACTTTAGCTCACGTGATTGGCTCATGCCTCTCGATACCGGAATTCATGCAATCCCCCGCTTGAAGGGTGATGAACGACTTGCCCCACTGGGCAAACCACATCGCATGTGGGTGGTCGGCAGTATATTTGGCAAGTATGGCGCATTGTGCCAATTGCATGATGCGCTGGTTCATAAAATTCGTGCGCGCGACCGTATTGTGTATCTTGGTAATTATCTTGGCGAACATTCGAACTGGACAGGCGAAGCCACCGCCGTGATTGACGAGCTGATCACATTTCGCAATGGCGTGATCGCTATTCCCGGTTTTTTTGCTGATGATGTGACGTTCCTTCATGGACGTGGCGAAGACCTGCTGCATGAGGCACTGCGCCTGCCCTTCCAGAAAAACCCCGGCATTTGGCTGATGGAGGCAAAACGCTTTGGCCTTGAATGCTATACTAATGCATATGGTGCTATCGATATTGATACCATCGCGCAAGCAGGCCTGATTAATATGAATAAGTGGACGCATCATATTAAACATATGATTAGCTCCCATAAGGGCCATGAACAGTTTTTTGCCAATTTGAAGACAGCCGCCTATACCCAGTACAAGCCCCGACAAAATAATTTAAAGCAAAGGGATATTGCGTTTGTGCCTACAGGCCTTCATCCCGCCTATTCGCTTAATGTTCAACACGAATTACTGTGCTGGCCCGAAGAAGATATTCATGCGTTAACAGCTTACCAACCATTTGCCCGCATTGTGCGTGGCCAAGCATTAACTTGCACCCTGCCGGAAAAGAACCGTTATGTACTGACGCTGGATGATGGCAAGGGTGCCAGCGGGGATATGGGCGGCACGCTTTACGCAGCATGCCTTGATGCCCATGGCAATATCTTAGAGTGGTTAGAATTTTAATGAGCAGCAGACTTTTATCCCACCGCGTGATTCACGAACGCAGTAAATCAAACCGTCAATTGTTGCCGGATTCGTTACGCGAATTTCTGATACGTCGTATTTGCGAAATTGGCGGCGTACTGTTGTTTGCTGTAGCTGCAGCGCTTTGGATTAGTCTATTGACCTATAACAGCAATGACCCATCCCTAAATACCGCTGCAAATACCGGGGTTGAAAACATTCATAACTGGCTGGGACGGCCGGGTAGCTTTATTGGCGATTTACTGCAACAAAGCTTCGGGCTTGGCTCTTATCTACTCGTCATAATTATGGTGGCTTGGGCTTGGCGCGTTGCAACACTTCGGGGGCTAAGCCCGTTTTTGCTGCGCCTTGCAGCAGCAATTTTAACACTTAGTTTTTCTGCCGTTGCGTTGCAATCGCTGGTCATCGGGCTTGGCAGCAATTTCTCCCCGCTTAGCATTCCAATTGGCGGCTTTATTGGTCAGTTCACGCTAGCCATATCGCAGCATTATATGCTGCCAAAATTTATTATGCTGACGATTGCGGTTTTACAAATCGTCATGATGCTGGCGACACTTTATCTGTGCTGCGGTTTGTCGCTAGATGAATGGCATATAGTGCTGCGGTTTATTCAGCGCGTTGTCGTGCATATTGGCGCATTCATGTGGTGGGCCGTGGAAACTGCCTATGCCCGTATTGCGCATCAGGATGTCAGCGAAGCACCCAAGCTTGATTTACAAGCCGACGATGATGACGAGGATGAAAGCCTGTTGGATGTTGTTGAAGAAAAGCCCAGCAAGGCCAAAACCAAGATTAAAGCAGCGCCCAAAAAAGCCAAGAAGCCCATTCAGACCCGCATGGATTTCAGCCGCGATCGTGGAAGCGAAACCTTACCACCCCTGCAACTCCTGCAAATGCCGGACACAGATCGTAATGTGACTGAAGAACTAAGCGAAGCGGATTTGCAGAAAAACGCACGCATGCTGGAAGGCGTATTGGGCGATTTCGGAGTACAAGGCAAGATTTCTGAGGTTAGCCCTGGCCCCGTTGTCACGCTCTATGAATTGGAACCAGCGCCCGGTATTAAATCATCCCGGGTGATTGGCCTTGCCGATGACATCGCACGTTCCATGAGCGCATTGTCAGTGCGCGTCGCAGTTGTGCCTGGACGAAACGTGATTGGTATCGAACTCCCCAACCGCACACGTGAAACGGTTTACCTTCGTGAACTGCTGATGTCGCAGGCCTATTCCGAAAGTTCCTGTAAATTGCCGCTAGCAATGGGCAAGGATATCGGCGGCAGCCCCGTGGTTGCCGACCTTGCGCGCATGCCGCATTTGCTGGTTGCCGGTACAACAGGTTCGGGTAAATCGGTTGCGATCAACACCATGATCTTATCGCTGCTGTATCGGTACAGCCCGCGCGAATGCCGCTTCATTATGGTCGATCCCAAGATGCTCGAATTATCTGTCTATGAAGGTATTCCACATTTGCTGGCGCCGGTTGTAACCGAGCCCAAAAAGGCGGTCGTTGCGTTAAAATGGACTGTCCGCGAAATGGAAGAGCGTTATCGCGCCATGTCTAAACTGGGCGTACGCAACATTGACGGCTATAATATGCGTGTGAAGGAAGCGCGTGATCGCGGTGAAACTTTGATGCGCAAGGTGCAAACCGGGTTCGACCCCGATACAGGCAAGCCTATTTTCGAAGATCAACCACTTGATTTGAAAGATTTGCCGTTCATTGTGGTTATTGTGGATGAAATGGCCGATTTAATGATTGTTGCTGGTAAGGATATTGAAGCCACCATTCAGCGTCTTGCGCAAATGGCGCGTGCTGCGGGCATCCATATTATCATGGCAACCCAGCGTCCATCGGTTGACGTCATTACCGGTACGATTAAAGCGAACTTCCCATCACGCGTGAGCTTCCAAGTCACCAGCAAAATCGATAGCCGCACCATTTTAGGCGAGCAAGGTGCAGAGCAATTGCTGGGGCAAGGTGACATGTTATACATGGCTGGTGGTGGACGTATTACGCGCGTGCACGGCCCATTTGTAAGCGATAAGGAAGTCGAGGAAGTTGTTAACTTCCTGAAAGAGCAAGGCGGCGAACCTGAATATCTTGAAGAAATTACCCAGGAGACCGAAGGCGGCGATGGTGAAAGCACCATGATTGGCAGCAACACGTCATCCGGGGATGAGCTATATGACAAGGCTGTGGATATTGTATTGCGTGAACGCAAAGCAAGCACCAGCTTTATCCAGCGCCATTTGCAAATCGGGTATAACCGCGCGGCGCGATTGATGGAACAAATGGAAAAGGAAGGTGTTGTGGGCGCACCCAACCATGTGGGCAAGCGCGAGATACTTGGGCGCAGTATCAGCGATGATTAGCAATACCCCATTCATGCCGCGAACATGTTTCTATTCAACAATAATGCTTCAGCTATAAATCACTTGATTACGCAAGCTTCCATTCAATTCCAGAATGGCAAGCTTGACGAAGCCCAAAATACCTATGACCTGGTACTAAAACGCGATCCAGGCAATGTAATTGCATTGAACGAGCTGGGTCGCATTTTTCTAGTTCATAGAAAACTTGAAGATGCTGCAAGCCTTTTTCGCAAGGCGATAGGCGTTAATCCTGAGACTGCTATTCCGTATAAAAACCTTGGCACCACATTATGTGAAATGGGTTTTTGTGATGAAGGTTTTGCAGCGTTGCGCGAATATGCAAAACGTACATACCAACGCAGTGATGATGCGGCGCCGCACAAAATCCGGCATGATCAAGAGCAGATGGCCTATCTTCATGATAGCCTAAATAATTATACAATTACGGAAGCCCAGCGGACAGAGAGCCATGCACTGAACCCCAATCTTAAATGGCAATCTATCATGCAGCAGTGGATTGAAAACTCGCCGCGTATCGTGGTGATTGATAATTTTTTAACGCGTGATGCCCTGCACAGCTTACAAAAATTTGCGTGGGGCTCTACCATCTGGCAACGAGTCTATAAAAACGGCTACCTTGGTGCACTTCCCGAGCATGGGATAGGATCGCCCTTGTTGGCACAAATTATTGATGAATTGAAAACGTCACTGTCATTATTGCTAGGCGATATGTCGCTGCTTCAATTCTGGGCGTTTAAGTATGATAGCACAATGAAAGGCATTGGCTTACACGCGGATTTTGCAACCATCAACATCAATTTTTGGGTTACACCCGATGAAGCAAATAAGGACCCGCAACGCGGCGGTATGATCATTTGGGATAAACCAACACCAGCCGATTGGGATTTCAAGACCTATAACCAGAACGAAGATGCAGCGCGTGAATTCTTAACAAGAAATAATGCCACCCCCACTATCATTCCGTATCAGGCTAATCGCGCGGTATTATTTGACTCAAGACTTTTTCATGAAACAGACATAATCTTGTTCCAAGAAGGTTATATCAATCGTAGAATAGGTTTTACGTTACTTTTCGGTAAAAAAATTCTGTTATAATGGCTCCATGAAACACATCCTCCTCATTATCCTGTTTTGCGTCGCCCCGACTTTTGGTTTCGCTGAAATCGAAAAAGACGGTACGTATTCGCCTGGCAATTCGCTGATGCAGAAGCTGTCAAAAGCCGGTAACGTAAATAAGCCTGCTAAACCCACTGATGATGAAGTTGCGGAAATCAAGACCGGCGATAAGGATGAAATTGAACGCATTCAGACCTACCTGAATAGCATCAAGACCATGCGTGCAGATTTCACGCAAACGATGGCGGATGGTTCGGCTGCCAATGGCAAGGTTGCGATTTCGCGTCCCGGCAAAATGCGGCTTGAATATACGCCGCCGAATGAAAACCTGTTGGTTGCAGATGGTGCATTTGTGCATGTATGGGATGGCCAAGCCAAAACAGGATCGAGCATTCCACTTGGCTCATCGCTTGCCGATATCATCTTACGCGATGATTTAAAACTGAATAGCGGTGATGTGACCGTTACTGAACTTAAGAAATACCCTGCGGCTATTCAAATGACTCTTGCGCAAAAAGACAACCCTGCGGCAGGTTCAATCACACTGGAATTCGAGGACAGGCCGTTAAAACTCAAGAACTGGCGGGTTGTGGATGCACAAGGCATTGAAACCCGTGTAGCCATTTATAATCAGGTCATGGATGTATCCATTCCATCCTCCACCTTTTTCTACCGTGACCCGAACATGCACGGCGGACGCATCAATTAATGCGAATAGCAACGTGGAACATCAATTCTGTACGTCTTCGCCAGGATATGGTGAAGCGGTTTATGAGCGAACACCAGCCAGACGTTTTGTGTTTACAAGAAACCAAAACACCTGATGAACTATTCCCGCGCGATGCGTTTACAGGGCTTGGCTATAAGCACCAGCATATTCACGGCATGAAGGGGTATAATGGCGTTGCCATTTTATCGCGTGTGCCACTTGCCAATCTTTCTATTGAGCGTTGGGCGGGCAAGGATGATTGCCGGCATATTCACGCAACCCTTCCCGATAAAACGGAGCTTCATTGCCTTTATGTTCCTGCTGGCGGTGACATTCCAGATGTCACACTCAATGAAAAGTTTGCGCACAAACTAACCTTGCTTGATGAATTAAGTGGGTGGTGGAAGAAAAAATCGGCCCATGAGACACGCAAGATATTAG